>PFGG01000072.1:106395-107561 GCA_002783405.1 bacterium (Candidatus Blackallbacteria) CG13_big_fil_rev_8_21_14_2_50_49_14
TCGTCCAGTTCAAATTCAGCTTGAATCCGCCAATGGTCGGTGATCTTTTCTTGCCCTTCTTTGGGTCTTCCTCTCTGGGCCTGCTTTTGAACGGGTAAGAGTTCAATCTCTTTCAGGCTATGGTATTTCACCTTTTTGAATATTTCAGTTAAAGCTGCTTCAGCATCCTGTTCACAATTGAATCGCTTGCGTTTTAACTTTTTCAAATCCTGCTGTAAAGAGTCATTTTCTTGATTAATTTTGTAGTCCAAAGCCTCTTTGCTTCGCCGTTCGGCTGTTGTTGAATAAACTACGATCCAGCGTTCATTTTCGCGAGCAAACTCCTGCCAATACTCTCCTTCGTCCAAAGGATTCCATTCACCCACTCCAAGGGCTGTAAAAACCATTTCTTCATGGGCTTTAAGTGTAGCGGGTACTCGGCTAATGAAGCCCAAATCTTTGAGATAGGGCTCATTTCGCTGGTTGTAGCCTTTACTGTCAAGAATAATTCCCCGCACTCCTGAGTTTAAGCTTTGAGCCTTGTTGCGGATACGTTGATGAAAAATCTCACTGCCATTACGATTACCGCTCCAATGCTTGATACCAAGTGGAATACCGTAGGTGTCACTTACCAACATTTCTTGAACAATTTGAACCAGGTCAGGGCGATGGTCTCGTGAATAGCCATGGGTAATTTCAACTTCTGCGCTTTCTTCGTCTGAGCTATATTTGCCACTGAAGCAAAAACTTGTGGTATCTCCGTGAACCCATTGTGTCTCCAAACCTTCCTTTTGACAGGCTTTGTAGCTCAATTCAGCAAAGAGTTTCTCACAACCATATTCATACAGTTTTTCAAGGCTGCGTCCGAGCTTGAAGTGATTGAGATCTTGTGCTTGAAGTTTGTCATTCCCAAGCAGAAAACCCACAGGCAATTTCTCGAAGAAATGGGGGGTAAGTGAGAGTGGGGTTTGTGAAAAGCCAAGTCCACACAGGATCATCGCTGCAACACACTCGCCAACGCTTGCTTTCATGTCGTCTGTGGGCGATAAAAGGGCGTCTATTTCTTTGCTCAGCTCAAGTTCTTTCAAAATGCCTGCCACCACTCCCAAATGATCTAACCGTTCAATCTTCATTTGCATTGGGCCAAACTCCTTGCTAAAACTTGGTTGCATTGAGTTTAGCATTTA
>PFGG01000073.1:0-90800 GCA_002783405.1 bacterium (Candidatus Blackallbacteria) CG13_big_fil_rev_8_21_14_2_50_49_14
TGTAGCGACTCAAGGGAACATCTCCTTTGGTTAGTTACAAGCTCTGGCCTTTAGGCCGGGGTCGTTGACGCGCCCCCCTCCATTTCAAAGGTTTGGGTACTGCGCTGAGATTGATAAATCTGCATATACTCAGAGGAGCTGCGCATTAACTCGGCATGGGTACCTTGCGCCAATAATTGCCCTTCCATCATCAGTAGAATTTGATCATAGTTTTGAATCGGTTCAATTTTCTGAGTAATTGAAACCAAAGTCAATTCAGGATAATTGCGTTTCAGATTCCCCAGAATCAGCTCCTCAGTCCGGGCGTCTACACGGGCCGTAAAATCATCCAAGAGCAAAATACGCGGATTTTGAGCCAAAGCCCGCGCCAATATCATCCGCTGCTTTTGTCCCCCCGAGAGATTCAAGCCGCGTTCAGAAACCTGGGTTTCCAAACCCTGGGGCAAACTGGAGATGAGTTGCGTTAGTTCGGCTGTTTCGATCGCTTTTTGCAGTTCTTGCTCACTGACCTGGCGGCTAAAGGCAATATTTTCGCGCAAACTCATATTAAACAGCGCACTGTCCTGAAAAACCATACCCACCTGTGGGTAAAGCGTTCCAGGTTCGATTTTCTGAAGGGGGATGCCATCATAAAGCACTTCACCAGACTCAGGCAGAAACAATCCTGTCAACAAGGCCAGTAAAGTAGATTTTCCAGCTGCGGTAGGGCCTAAAATAGCCGTACGGCTCCCCGCAGGCAAATCAAAGCTCAGGGGGTTCAAAATCTGACGCCCAGAATGGCTGAAACTGAGGTCACGCACGGCAAGTGCGCCTCTGAGTTCAGGTTGTTCCAAATCTGACCGCTGCTCCTGGCTAGAGTTCAAAAGACTTGAAATTCGAGCATAGGAGGCCGAAGAACGGGCAATTAAATTGCTCATAAATCCCAGCAGCATAATCGGAAAGATCAGCATGGCCAAATAGGCGTTAAAAGCCGCTAATTTTCCCAGACTTAAACTGCCAAGTATCGCAAAATGCCCCCCCAGCAGAAGAATGATCAGGCTGCCCAAACCTGAAATAAAACTAATCACAGGGATGAGGGAGGCAAAAAGACGCAAAATACGCAGGCTGTTGTTGCGAGCAGCATCGCTGGCCAGGTCAAAACGCGCTGTACTTGTAACCTCAGCATGCAGTACACGAATTTGGGGTGCCCCGACAATGCCTTCACGAATCACCCGATTCAAACGGTCAATGATCTCCTGGCTTTTACGAAACAAATGTCTCACCTTTGAAAAGACCAGATAAAAAACCAAAACAATCAAGGGAATCAGCGCTAAAATGGCCAAGCCCAATTGCCAGTGCAGACTTAAAAGCAACCCACTGGCCCCCACGATCAAGAGCAGCGAAGAAACCAAAGAGGAGATCGCCATGGAGACAAAGACTTTGATCGCATCAATATCTGAAGTCAAATGCGTCAACAGTTTTGAAGGGGTTATTTTTTGCAGCTCAGGATAGGATTGAATTGAAACGGCAAGTGAAAGTTTTTGGCGCAAATCAAAGGCCACCCGTTCAGAAGCATAAACCTGAATCAGGTTTTGAGCACTCGCCAGAAAAAAAATCAACAAAGAAACCCAAAGAAAAGGCAAGAGATGTTGGGATATCACAAATTTATCCTGAACCACGGCATCAATCGCCACTTGAATGAAGCGGGGCAGAACCAAATTCAGACCATTGCTGAAAACGGTCAGGGCAATCAGCAGCAAAACCAAGCCATAGTATGGTTTCAGTAAAGAGATGAGGCGATTGGAACGAGGAGGGTGGACTGGCATCGTTTCAGATGAACTTCTCATTAAACATGGGGGTATTCTAGGAAGAATACAGGGCCCATGTCAATCAAATAAGGGTATCCTCTCTCCTTCAGCAGCGGCCTGTGTTAAATTAGTTTTATGATTACAGTTGTACGCGAAGTCATTTCATCAACCGCCCATCAATTGCGCGGCGTTGGCTGTCCCGAGTCACGGGGCTGCCTCAATATGCATGGGCACAATTGGAAAATCCGGGTTAGCATGAGTGGCGCCACTCTCGATGAAAATGGCATGTTGATGGACTTTTCTCTCGTCAAACGCATCTTAATGGAATTTGACCACAGTTGTTTGAACGAGCACCCCTATTTTCAAACCCATAACCCCACCGCCGAAGAACTGGCCCGCTATTTTTTTGAAAAACTGAATCAGTTCCAAGCGGGAATTCGTTGCAATTGGGTGCGCATCTGGGAAACTGAAAATTGCATGGTCGAGTGGAACGCCGACTAAATCTGGTTTTGCTCTGAAGCCAAACAGTATTTTCGCCAGATCTCACGGTAAGCGGTTTCACGTTCACGGGCAAAAGCCACCCCGTCACAAAGCACAGATTGTTCAATTTGGGGCCTAAGGGATAGCCGCAAGGCTTTCAATTGTGCAGGATCCTGCGCCAAATTAACTGCCTTTTGCAAATAGGCTTGCGGGTTCTGGGCAACCCACTCCGAGAACCCCAAAGCAGTTAAGACACTCTGCCCTACCCGCCGTTCACCGGCCAAACTGATCACAGGGACCCCCATCCAAAGCGCTTCAAAACTGGTAAGTCCTCCATTATAGGGAAAGGGATCCAAAGCAATGTCAATCTGGCCATAAAACATGGGCAGATGCGGCTGTTCTGGCAGGGTACCCAAAAGCATCAACCGTTCGGGATTCAAGCCCTGCCGTAAAAACCAGGCCTGTAATTCCTGACAAAGCACAGGATCATCCAAAGCGAAGGTCTTTAAACACAGTCTGGACTGGGGAACTTGCTTCAGAATCTGGGCCCAGAGTTCAAGACAGCGCCCTGAAAGTTTATTGATGGAATTGGCAGAACCAAAGGTAATATAGCCCCTCTCAAAAACAGGTGGAAGACCTGATTCATAAGGTATTTCAGGCAAAGTCCAATGCAAAAAACAATCGCTTGGCCAGATTTTTTCGGGATACAGTTCGGCTATGTCTGGTGGTGTTAAAACCGGATCACTAAAAAGCCAGTCAGCCACCTTTAAACCTGAGGTAAAAGGTGGGTTTGAGCCCGAAATCAGTAAAAGTGGAACTGGTTTTCGTGCCAACACAGGCAAACGTCCAGGATTGGCCAGCCCACTCATATCCACCAACAGATCCAGTTGATCTTCTGACAAAAGCTTAAAAAGCGCCTCATCATCTAGGCTTGCAACTTCCTGCCAGGAATGAAAATACTCGCGCAGGGTTTCAGCCGTGACACTGGCCGTAGGACAATCGGCGTAGGCAAAATATTCAAACTTCTCACGGTTTTGATTTTGAAAGAGCAAAGCATGCAATTGATAAAAGGACTCGGAATGAAACTCATTGGAAAGATAGCCAATTCTCAATTTGCGTTCAGGATTGAGATCGCGATCTGGCAAGTTTTCAGGATAATGTTTTTCAGCATGTCGACGGGAAAAATCGCGAATCGCCCCCATCAGAGCAGGTGTATCGATTTCTTCACGACAAAAAAAACTAAAAATCTGCAGGCCTTCCAAACGGGGAATCCAAGTACTCAAATATTTTTGCGTTTCGGCATTCAAACCCAAATACCAGGCAGAGGTTTCCAAGTCCTCCTTTAAAAAAAGCTCAGCGGCCTGAATCACCGCCAGAGAATCACCACACAGGGTCAACTGCTCAACAATACGCTGTAGACAGGGTAAATAGTCCGGTTTCAATTTAAAAGCGCGCTGAAATACCTGTACAGCCTCGGTATGACGGTTGGTTTGGCGAAAAACTTCCCCCAATCGAAACCAAGCCTCAAAAAACTGAGGGTTCAATTCCAGGGCCGCCTGATAACACAAAATAGAAATCGGCCACTGTTGCAGGCCTTCCAGCATATAGCCCAAATTGTATTTCAAAGGGGCTGAGTTTTCGTGTTTTCGAGCCCCCTCCTGTAGAAGCTGAATCGCCTCTTGATATTCACCCATCTGAAAGAGGAGGTTTCCCAAGTTGATCCAATTTTCTTCCCGTTCAGGCGCACGCTGAAGGGTCTCTCGCAGGATAGCAAGCTGCTGGTTGGTCACAGGTATATCAGAAGTAGGAAAAGAAGCTGAAAACATTAGCCCAAACTCCGGGTACCCCGGCCTCCCTGAATCTGCAGAGACTTTTCGACTTTGCGAACGGCTTTGGCCAAGGTAAAGAGAATGACCCTGTCCCCCGGAATGATCATATCGTTTCCCTGGGGAATAATAATTTGATTTTCGCGAATAATCGCCGCGATGATGGCATCCTTTGGAAAATCCAGCTCTGCAATCGGACGGTTAACGATACTCGAGGTCGCCTGTGCCACCACTTCCATGGCTTCTGCCTCTGAGTCTCGCAAAGTTCCCACCGAAAGCACACTGCCGGCTCGAATAAAGCGCAACATCGCACTGGCGGCAGACAAACGGGGACTGATCACCGCATCAATCCCCACAGAGGTGGCAATGGGAATATATTCTGACTTGGTCACTGCACAAATAATCCGCCGGGTGCCCAAACGTTTGGCCAAAAGAGAAACGAGAATATTGGTCTGTTCATCGTCTGAAACAGCGACACAGACATCCATATCTTCGATATTTTCTTCAGTTAAAAAATCAATATGGGTGGGATCCCCGTGCAGAACCACTGTCTGATCCAGAGCTTCTGACAAAATATGACAGCGTTGAATGCTGGGCTCAATCAGCTTGACCTGAAGCCCTTCGCTTTCCAATTGGCGAGCCAATAGGGTTCCTATCATACTGCCGCCGATAATCATGACACGTTGAACTTCCTGGCCATCGGTATGAAAGAGCTTACTCAAATAGCCAATCTGGGAACGGGGAGCCACAGCATAGACCGTATCGCCAACGCGAAGCTGATCTTCACCCCGGGGAATCTGAACCCGTTCATCACGTAGAATGGCAGCCAAAAGCACAGAGGCTTCTCTTAAACCACTTAAATCCTTCAAGGGTCGGTGCAAGAGATCAGAGTCTTCATCGACCTTATAGCCCACCAACAATACTTTTCCCTGCTCAAAATCAAGTACCTCTGAAGCCCCTGGGGTATGAATCAATCTGACAATATGCTCAGCCGCTTCTTTTTCAGGGCTGATGGCCATATCGATACTCAGTTTATTTAAGATCGGAGGCGCCGTATATTCTGCATTGCGGATACGGGCAATCACACGGGGAATACTGAAATAAACACGCGAAACCACACAGGCCATCATATTGCCCTCATCGCTATCTGTTACAGCAATCAGGATATCGGCACGATCTGCACCCGCCCGACGCAACACATCCAAACTGCTGCCATCGCCATGCACGGTTTGCACATCCAGTTGTTCCTGCAAGGTTATCAACCGCTGTTCATTCCGATCGATGATAATGACGTCTTTGGCTTCACTGGAAAGTCCTTTGGCCAGATAGCGTCCGACTTCTCCCGCGCCGATAATCACAATCCGCATGCTTTATCCCCACGATTTTGGTGAGCGTATTGTAACACCCCTCAGATAGGGATAACAGTCTTCTGGACAGTGAGGAAGCAAGCATAGTACAGTGAGGGTCGTTGAATATTCCTGGAAAAACCCCATGGCACACTCTCGCAATTCATTTATCCTACACTGGCAAAGCGTTCTCTATGTAATTGGCTTGATTTTAGCTTTTAGCAGCCTCTCACTCTTCCTTCCCCTTGGTACCTCTATCTGGTACCAGGAATGGAAAGCCTTTTATGCGCTTTTGAGCAGCATGGGGGTCGGACTGACTTCAGGGGGCCTGCTTTATTTGCTGTTCAGAAAAAACTTCAATCCCCATTGTTTAAAACAAAGGGAAGCCTGTTTTATTGTGACCTTTGCCTGGCTGGGAATTGCAGGTTTGGGTGCTTTGCCCTATTTACTTGGTGGTGTATTCCCGCAGGCAGGAGGAAATTGGTTTTCGGCAATTACAGAAGCCTATTTTGAGGCCATGTCTGGTTTTACTACCACGGGTGCAAGCGTAATGACCGAAATTGAAATTTTCCCACGCAGTCTATTGCTTTGGCGGGCAGAAACGCAATGGTTGGGAGGTATGGGAATTATTCTTCTCTCTGTAGCCATTTTGCCCCTTTTGGGCGTGGGGGGGTTGCAACTTTTCAAAGCCGAAGTTCCGGGGGTTTCTGTCGACAAGGTCACTCCACGGATCAGCGAAACGGCGAAACATCTCTGGTTGGTTTATGCCGGCCTGACTGCGCTCGAGATCACCGCCCTGATGTTCGCTGGCATGGATTTCTACAATGCCGTCTGCCACTCTTTCACTACCCTCTCTACTGGCGGATTTTCACCCCAAAATATCTCCGTAGAACATTTTCACAGTGCCTGGGTCGATTGGATCATTACCGTGTTTATGATGTTGGGGGGAATGAACTTTGTACTGCTCTATAAAATCACCCGTAAACAATTCAAACCTGTTTTAAAAGATCCTGAATTCAGAGTCTACTCAGCCATTTCTGCTCTGGCCGTACTTTTATTGGTATTTAATCTGCTGCTCAGCGGAACCTATAGCAGCGCATCAGAAGCCTTCCGACACGGTGCCTTTCAAATGGCCAGTATAATGACCACCACGGGATTCAGTTCTGCCAATTGGGAAAATTGGCCTGTCTTTTCACAGGCCCTCCTGCTTACCCTGATGTTATTGGGAGGCATGGCCGGCTCAACAGCTGGCGGCTGTAAAACCGTTCGTTTGATCATTCTGATCAAATATACCTTGCGTGAATTGGCAATGATTATTCATCCCAGAGCCGTGATTTCGTTAAAGCTTTCAGGCCATCCCATCAGCAGAGATGTCATTCGCAGCGTCTTGGCTTTTTTCGCGATTTTCAATCTGATGATTCTCTTTTCAACTCTTACACTGGCTGCCATGGGAGTCGATCTGATCACTTCCATTTCCGCCGTGATCTCAAGTTTGGGCAATGTGGGGCCAGGCCTAGCCCGGGTCGGTGCTGCCCATAATTATCATCATTTGCCTGATTTGGCCAAGTGGCTGCTTGTCTTTTGCATGTTATTGGGAAGGCTTGAAATTTATACCGCCATCGTCTTGTTTATTCCCGATTTCTGGAAAAAATAAAATCAAGCAAAAAGCCCGACAGAGACGGGGGGGAGAAGTTCTGTCAGGCCTTTTGCTATCCCTTTTGGAGATATTTTGAGTATATTCAAATTGAGAACAAAATAGAATTATCTGGCTCACAGCAAAACTGTGATGCTGCTCAAATGGGAGCCTTCAAAATGGCTTTCAGATCAGCCACAGCCAGGCAAATGAACCCCTGGGGCAGGGGATTCCAAATCATCAGCGTCTCGCCTGAAATCTTCAAGCCTGAAGCCCGCAATTGTTCAAGGCTCAAGCGTTCAGGCAATTCCAGAGGCGCTTTCGGGGAAGCCACTAAAATCTTCCCCGTCAGATCCATTAAATAGGCAGCTTTAAGCGCCTTTAACGGGGTGGCCCCCAACCAATCCTGAAGCTTGGAAAAACGCAGATCGGCAAAGGCAGTCCCCAATACCTCTGTGCCTTTTAACCGCAAGACAAGACTCGCTCGAAGTCCTGCCTGTTCGGGCAAAACAGCCCATTGGATTTTCGTTTGCTTCAATTCAGAAATTTGGGGAGCCTGAATTTTTTCCAAGGATTCAGGGAAAACAATCGCCCTTCCTGTCTTCAAAATCCAACCCGCTCTGTACAAGGGCGTTTGGGGGCTGACCAGGCTCTCGGCAAAGGCTTGACCCCTGAGGAAAGGCTTTTGCGGAGCTGCACTTTCTGCCAAAGTTTGGGCCAAAAGAGGTTTTAAGCCCTCCAATACCCCTTGAGAGTTTTGTTCTGGAATATTTTCCAAGGCTGCAATTGCTGGAGCGGCAAAGCCCTCCAAGAGTGTTTCCTGGGCATAGAGTTTTCGACTGAGATTCTGACTGTGCCGGGCCCAGGTACTGAGAGCAGGTGCAAGCTGCCGCTCTCTGGCCTGGATTTGCAGCGTGGTCTGCTGCTGTTGATAAAAACTGAAACTTAAGCCCATCAGACAGAGAACCCCCAGCCCTACCGCCAAACTAAAACTGGTCAAGGGCCGGTTTCCAATCCAACGTAAAACCTTCTGAAAACGCGTATCAGGACGCGCCAAAACAGCCTCTCCACGCAAATAGCAACGCAAATCCTCAGCAAACTCACGCACAGAAGGGTAACGGTCGGAGGGCTTAAGGGCCGTGGCTTTTGCAAGAATAGCCAGCAATTCAGAGGGCAATTTTTCAGGAATCGGTTCCAATTCAGCCTGAAGCACTTTTTGCAAAAGTTCAAAGGAGTGCTTGGCTTGAAAAGCTGGGCGAAGTGTGAGAATCTCATATAAAATCAAACCCAATGAGAACTGATCGGTACGGCCATCCAATTCGTCATTGCGGGCAGCCGCCTGTTGTGGCGACATATACCGGGGCGTTCCCAAAACCTGCCCCATTTGCGTTCTTTCCAACAATGGCTCTCCCTGGTCTGGCGCAATTTTTTCAGCAAGTTCTTGATCCAATTCCTGATCCAGATCGCGAACCCTGCGGGCAATCCCCCAATCCATCACATACACCTCATGGTAAGGGCCAATCATAATATTCGCAGGTTTTAGATCGCGATGAATCACTCCCCGACTGTGGGCATAATCCAAGGCATCACAAACCTTCAGGAAATAATCAAGCAAACGTTCAGTGTTTTGCTTATTTTTTTCGGGTTTCAAACGCTCTTCACGGATACATTCCTTTAAGGTTTTGCCTTTAACCCATTTCATGGCATAAGCCAATTGCCCCTGAGGTTGAATCTCAAGGCTGTAAACTGGAACAATTGCAGGATGATCGAGTTGAGCCATGATTTGCGCTTCATTTAAAAACCTCGAAAGCACTTCGGGTTGTCCCAACCACTCTGAGCGCAGTTGTTTCACAGCCACCTGTCTGCGCAAATGGCGATCCTGCATGCTGAGAATTTGTCCCACAGAGCCCTCTCCAATCACACCCAAAGCCTGGTAGCGTTCCAAGCTTTGGTTTTCAAGCCCTTTGGCCTGTTCTGTCGCCTTCATTTCCAGGGTTTGATCTAAATTGCTCAATTCAAGTTGATCGGTTCCCCGTCTAAAGCTTGCCTGATCGACCAGTTTGCGCTCCTTTAACCACTCCAGAAATGCGGAAGTATCGCCCTTGGGGGTGTGGCGTAAAAAGTCAGCATAAAGGCTCTCTAACTGCTTCGCCAAAGCAAAAGGAAGTCTTTTGCGCAGATCTTCTAAGTCCACTTAGCTTCCCTCACCCAATAGTTGGATGCGATTGGCCCGAACCACATAGTTCCAGCCATTGGCCAGTCGCGTATAGACATAAAGGCTCCGGCCTTGATCCAGAACTTCAAACCCATGCTCTGATTTTAAGAGGGCCTTGCGAACACTTTCCACTTCAAAAAGAGGAAGCTTCAGGTCAGGAAAGATTTTGCCCGGAAAAGAACGGTTCTGTTGGCCCGAATGAACCACCACTCGCCCCTGCTCATCAACCAGATAAGCTTGTTCTACGGCAGGCACATCCGTCATTGAAAGCAAAGACTGAATCAAATAGTCAAAACGCATTTCCAAAGTCGCAGTCCCTAAAAACGCATGTTTTGAATTGAACAAGCCCTTTGAGACAGGCAAAATCAACCCCATTCCTGCCCCATCTATATAGGGATTTCCCCAATGCCGGCCCCATCGGTGATCTGCCAATTTATAGTAGGGGCGCGTACGCGGATCATAGTGCGGTTCATAATGCCCTTTGCCGGGATAATACACCAAAACACCTTCTTTTAAAACAACCGTCGCCCAAACCACTGCGCCCCCCTGCTCTGCAATCAATTGGCGCTGCAAAGCAGGATCTGTGGGCAGAGTATCCCCGGCACTGCGCAAAAACAAGCGCTTAAAACCCGTTCGCAAGGGAATGATTTGTTTGATTTTTTCCTCGACAGCATTTTCTTGAACATTCCAGGCAATCGCCCAGATCGGCCAGTCGATACTGGTCGGGCCGCGATAAAAAGAAGAAGCCTGCAAATCAGGGGGATGAAAATTTGAAGTCAGATAGTAAGGCTCTGAGCTGGGTTTCCCTGCTTCCAAATAATAGATGACGGTTTTAGACAGTCCTTCCAGCCAGGTTTCAATCTGAAGAAATTGGCTATCTATATTCTGGCTTTGCTGGTTGACCTGATTGAAAAAGGTATACAATTTTTCTTCACGCTGATGCGCTAATAACAACATCTGTCTGCGCTGAAAAAGCAAAGCCGTGCTGATGATTGCGCTTAAAGCAATCATCAGCACGACCCCGATCAGAATGGCTTTGCGTTGGCTATAAATCCAGCGCCCCGATTTTTGCAAAAATGTTTCAGGGGCCGCTAATACCGCTTCTCGGCGTTGATATCGGCGCAAATCCTCTGCGAATTCAGCGACAGAAGTATAGCGTTGGGCAGGTTCTAAGCGGGTAGCTTTCTCGAGGATAGCCTTCAGTGAAGGGCTGATTGGAAAGGGCGATTTTTTCAAGCTTTCACGTTGGGCCTGACGGGCCTGCGCAATCAGTGTCTCCAGCGTGTCGCCTGCATAGGCCGGCTTCAGGGTGAGCATTTCCTGCAAAATAAGTCCCAAGCTATAGAGATCAGAGCGGGGATCCGCTTTTGAGGGCTTTTCAGCGGCCTGTTCCGGCGAAAGATAGCGGGGTGTTCCCATGACGGGGGATTCCTGCGTGCTTTCCAAATCCAAGCCAGAAAGCGTCTTTGCACTTGAAGGTTGAGGTTCTGAGACCTGGAGGGTATCACACAAACAGGCCACCCCCCAATCCATGACATAGACCTCATGAAAAGGCCCGATCATGATATTGGCTGGCTTCAAATCCCGATGAACCACACCCCGACAATGGGCATAATCAACAGCATCACAGACCTTCAGAAAATGCTCTAGCAAAATGGGAAAGCTCAAGTCTGGAGGAAAGACCTGGCCTGTTTCACTGAGCTTACGTGCTCTTTGAAGCAGTGCTTTCAGGCTTTCTCCAACCACAGGTTTCATGGTATAGAAAACACCCTCGGGACTGTATTCCAACTGGTAAACCGGCACAATATAAGGGTGATTGAGTTGCGCTGTGATCTGGGCCTCATTGAGAAAGCGCTTAAGCGCCTGGGGTAGCAAGGACTTTTCCAAAGGCAAACGCTTAAGCGCTACCAGACGTTGCAAACGAAGCTCCTGGGCCAGCTGAATCTCGCCTTGGGGACTGCTCGTCAGCGTTTCCTTGATTTGATAAGGAGAATGAAGTCGCCAGGCTTCCTGAAGTTCTGCCATAGCAGAACTTCCCTGGGGCGGAAGCGTCTGCTCTAAAGAATCCAGTTCCGTTAACTCAATTTTTTCCTGGAAATCAATGCGTTCCACGAAGCTCCCCTGGTCTCTCTACCTGCGTTTGTCTAAACTCTCTCATCATAACAGATGACCGGCAAAAGCACCCGATCGCAGCCTTAAAAAGAAGTACGGTAATCCGGTTGCGTCAAGCCTACGAGCCCACGCTGAGAATGACGAATAAAGTCTAAAAACTCGTTAAGTTCCGGCAATCTGTCGATTTCGTCAAGCTGTTCCAAAGCATGCGCAACAGCCAGATTCTTTCGATAAATCAGTTGAAAAGCCTGTTTCAATTGCTGACGGCTCTGCGTTGAAAAGTTTTGGCGACGCAGGCCTACACTGTTTAAGCCATAGACTCGGGGGGGAGAGCCCACCGCCATCAGAAAGGGCGGCACATCCTGACAAACCCGTGACATCGCCCCGACCATACTTAAGCGGCCAATTCTGACAAATTGATGAATACCGCTCATGGCTCCAATCACAACATCATCCGCAATTTCCACATGCCCCCCCAAGGTTGCTCCATTCGCCAATACGATACGGTTCCCCAACTGACAGTCATGGGCCACATGCGCATAGGCCATGAAAAGATTTTCATCTCCAATTTGAGTAAAGGAGCCGGCTGCAGTGGCCCGATTGATGGTGACAAACTCACGAATCCGATTGCCACGCCCTATTTTTAACCAGCTGATATCCGATTCCCGATGTTTCAAATCCTGGGAAGGAGATCCCACCACGGCATAGGCTGAGACTCTGCAATCTTCCCCCAAAATAGTATAGTCGCCAATCACAGCATGGGCCGCAATTCTCGACCCGGCACCAATCTGGCTTTCCCTGCCAATCACAGCAAAAGGCCCAATCTCCACATCTGGTGCAAGCCGTGCGCTGGGATCAATCACAGCGCTGGGATGAATATGCGCAGAAATCCTGGTCACTTCAGGGAACAGCATCGTAATCACTCAGGCAAAAAAGCAGTTCACCCTCTGAGACCCCTTGGCCCTCCACAGAGGCAAGTGTTTTAATTTTTCCCATATTGCCATGAATTTTCAAAATTTCGGCTTCAAGACGCAATTGATCACCTGGCATCACAGGACGGCGAAAGCGTACCTTATCAACCCCCGTCAACAAAGCCAGTTTTTCGCCAGGGGGTGCAAGCTGTAAAAGTAAAACACCTCCCAATTGCGCCATGGCTTCAATAATCAAGACACCGGGCATGATCGGATGTTTTGGAAAATGTCCTTGAAAAAAAGGTTCGTTGGCACTGACATTTTTTATTCCTACAGCCCGTTTTCCCGTTTCACAGGAAATCACCCGATCGAGCAATAAAAAGGGGTAGCGGTGCGGCAAAATACGCTGAATCTCTAAGATATTCAGCACAGGTAAATTTTGGGATGCTTGTTCTTCCACGTTTCAACTTCCAGACCAAAGTTTCACCATTGTAACATGGGCCTGATGCCCTGTCCGAAAGGCTTCAATCCTTGCCAGAGGAAATTCACCAGCCAATACCAAATCACCCAACAAATCTAAGATTTTATGACGGACGGGTTCATTTTGAAAACGCCAATCGGGCTGAGAAATCTGCTCTTCAATCACCAGGGCATTCTCCTGGCTTCCACCCTGGGCCAAACCTGCCTGCCAAAGCGCTTCGACTTCCCGCCTGTAAACAAAGGTTCGGGCAGGCGCAATTTTTTGCTGAAAGGCAAGCGGTTCAAATTCAAAGTCATAGCTTTGCTGAAGAGCTGGAGGCCCCGCATAATCCACGGTATAGTGAAGACTCAATTTTTCAGCAGGCTGCCAACGGATCCAAGCCTCTTGATGGCCCCACTGGCCTGCCTTGGGCTGAAAAACAGCCCGTAAACTGGGAAGTTGCTTGCGTCCCACCTGAATAAACCGCTCAAGAAAAGGTTGCGCGCTTCCGTCCAAAATCGGAACTTCGCTCCCTTCCAAGACCAGTAAAGCACTTGAGATACCAGCCCCCCAAAGTGCAGCCAAAAGGTGTTCCACGGTTTGAATCTGAAAATCCGGAAAAGCAAGACAGGTACAATATTGAGTTGAGGTGACCTGAGAAACAGAGATACGCTGAGGTTTGTTTTCAGATAGAACAAAAATTCCTGGCGTTTGTGAAGGCAATACCCGAAGTTTAGAAAACTGACCAGAATGAAGCCCCAGGCCAGAAAATTCACATTCAGCGGCCAAGGTCCAATCAAATTGAAAATCAGGGGAAAGCATATAAATCCATTAAAAAATCGGGATGACAGGATTCGAACCTGCGACCCCCTCGTCCCAAGCGAGGTGCGCTACCAAGCTGCGCTACATCCCGAACTGTTTTTTAGTTTAACATACTCCCATCAGATGCTACAGGGGATTTAAATTCAGCTTTGCAATTCTAAGCTGCTTTGAATAAGACAGCGGTCATCTGATATCCTTCAGCAAAATGCTACTCAGGTAGATATTTTCTGATTTTCGAGCGGTTCATCTCTTGGTCATTGCGGGATTGCCCTTCCGTCAGATTTTGAACCCGAACGGTGGGCTGATAATAATTATTTCCTCCATTTTTTTTCAGTTCTTAATCTCTCCACATCCTGATAGGCAATATAACCATCGGTAAGTGAGCGCATGACCAACCCCTGACTTTGTGCTTGAAAAGACTCTGCCTGAAACTCAAGTTCGGGATAAAAGAATTGCAAAAGACAGCCCATTTCATCAAACCCCAAGAGACGCCGCGCCGATAAACTGCCTGTCATACGCGGGCTGAACTCAAAGACCTTCCATTTTCCCTCTTTGTCTTGCTTGGCCTGAAGATTAAAGGAACCTCTCCAACCCTGATCACGAAAAACCTGGGCAGATTTTCGTCCCAAAGATAGCAGCGAGTTGTCTAAACAGCGTTCAATTTTCTCTACTCTCCCCAGCACCATTTGAGCCCGAATCGCAAATTCTGGCCCCAATTCACCGGCAGGTGAAATCACGGTTTGATAAGCATATTGATTTTCGTCGGGAATTTGAAAAAACAAGGGCATCGCCCATTGATAGGCAGAAACAAAATCGGAAAGATCAGCAGGAGGATCTAAATAAGGTTGCAACAGAAGTGGTTCTTGCGCCTGTTTTAAAACTTGAAGCTGTGTTTGCTCTGTAATAATATAGACGCCATGGGAGCCAAAACCCTCCAAGGGTTTAAGAATCAAAGGAAAACCCTCTGTTTCGACAAATTTTTCCAGGGCAGACCAGGAGAAATCAGGCTCAAGACTGAACGAGGGCACAAAATCCAGGCTATATAACTGCGAAAATTGAAAGCTTTTGAGTTTACTCTGCATTATTTCAACACAGGCAGAAGTCCCATAGGGAATTTTATCAGCCAAATCCGCCCGTGCTTCCTTTAATCGGGTTAAAAAAAGCACATCGTCATCCCGCCCAGCGAGGATCAGATCGGGGCTCTCAAACTCGAAGATCTGCATAAAATGGTCAAAAAAGGCTGGGTCCTGAAGCACGGGCACCAGATAGGTGAGATCCGCTCGAAAATTGCGTGGATTTTCAGCAACGCTGTTCAGTCCAATGATACGCAGACCGTCACGGCGACCCTCCAGTGTATCCAGCATATTCTGCCCCAAGAGACTGCCCATACTTGTCAACAAAATTGAAAATGGTTTCTTTTCAGGCATCTGAGAGGTCATCCATTGGCCATAGAAATAAAATCAGCATAACCCAAACGCAAATAGAGTTCCCTTTGCGGGTCGTCGATGGGGTCACGGCCATGCAAAAAACGGGTATTGTCCACGGCGAGAAAATCTCCTTTTTGCCAATCTATTTTCAATTGCAATTGTCTTGCCTGGGCCTGAATCGTCAAAACCCAATTCTCAGGCAGCGCTTCACCATTGGTCAAAGCGACTCTGGCACGGGTGAGATCAGGCGTTTGAAGCTGGCGCAAGGCAAAAGGCAGGAGATTGTTGACAAAAAAATAGCGTCCAGCTCTTTTTTGCAGGGCAGGACTTTGAAAACGCGTAAGTACATCTCCCCCCTCCACTTCGCAGAGGTCGATCCCCCGTTGATTACAAAATTTTGCAACTTCAGCCAGTTCTTCTGTACGATAAAGCTTTTGCCACACTTCAGACGTGTGCTGCCGGGTATAAACCAGGTCTTGGGCCAGCAAGCCCGCCTGAATTTCAAACGGCAGAGACTCATAGAGCAGCCCGCCATCACACAGAAAGGTCTGGCCCTTTTCTTCAGCAGGCTGGGCACAATAAAACCAGAGCAAAGTCGGGGGCTGCTTAAAATGAAAATAACCTTCCCCATGCAAGGGCAACGCAAAACCTTGACGCTTTCCAGTTACGTGAAACAAATTGTCGAAGTCTGCGACAGGTGTTCGGTTAAAATTTGCCCCAATGGCTCCCATGCCCTGCTCAGAAGACAGGGCCAAAAAGCGATCGCTCATGCGCGCTGAAAAACGCAGAAAATCTTCAAGCTTTTGCTGAGAACCCCGAAAGAGCAAAGCGCCCTTTTCAAGCAAATCTGCTTGAAAGCGCATGACACTGAACGATTCCAAATCAAAATCCTGATAAACCTGCACCTGCTTGAACCTATTCTGTACTGGGGTCAATGATACTGGGCCCGATCAGCGACTCCAAGGGTCTTTTGCTGGATACTATCAAAATTTGATTGTGTCGGTCAAAGAGTATCAAGCCTCTGTTTTCAGGGGTGATCGCTTGGTAGGCAAACTTTCCTGTTTCAAAAAAGCGCTGCATGCCATCTGACCAACTGTAGCGGTGACCTGCCACATAATAATTGCTAAAACCTGCAGCTTCCAATTGATCCAAGATCATGCCCCGGGTGATGCCGGGCGTGAATTTTTCAAGATAGACATTGGGATGCAGTTCCAAGAACAAAAATTCTAAACTGTCTTGCAGAATGGTTTTCATCCCCTGCAAAACTTTGCCTTCAAAACCATGAATATCCATTTTGATCACATTCGGGCTTAAGTTCAGTCGTTGACAAAGCTGATCCAAACTTTCAGACTGAATCTCTTGGCCACCTGGATTGCCAATCGCGGAAACACTGTTATTTAAAATTCGCAGGGTTTCTACTTTATCTGAAAGCGCACTGTGAAGGATTTCAACATTCTGGAGTTGATTGAGTTCAAGGCCTTGTTTCAAAATTTCAATATGTTCAGGATTGCTTTCTATGGCGTAAACTTTTCTGTTTGGCCCCAATAATTTTGCTGGCCAAAAAGTAAAATAGCCAATAAAAGCACCCAAATCGAAGTAAACAGGCTCAGAAATCTCCAAAAGCACTATTTTTAAGAGTGCTGAGAGCACGGCTTCATACTCATACCCCGCTCGATCACGATACACCTGTTTAAACTTCTGTACATAGGGGTTTTCATCAGGGGTTACCACTTGAAAGTGCTGTCCTTGCACTTCTAAGGCCATGGTCGCTAAAGTCACCGTTTATCACCTCTTCATCGGGGTTCAGATTCAATCCGTGGTTCCAATCAAACCAAAGGATAGATCTGGCACTGAGTAAAGCATACCAAATCGGGGAGTCAAGGTGCCTGCAAAAGAAAACAGAACCTGCTACTACAGGAAAAACCAGTATTTGGGCTATACTGAAAGAACAGGAGCAGGCATGGACAATACAATCCGCTATTTTCAAAAGGTTTCAAAATCCCCTACAAATCCCCATCTTCAAACTGAGCGTAAAGAAGGCGCTCCTTTTTATGAGGGTCTCGGCAATCCCCCGATCACGGCCCCCGTTGCTTTGGGTTTGGCAGAAAAACTGAGGCAAGCCTATTTTTGGATTGTCAACCATGCGATTATCAGCCCCTATTACGATATTGAATACCACGATGGCCCCCGCAAAAGCTTCTCCTTTGGCGATCAATGGCTTCATCTCCCTTCAGATCAAAGTTATTCCAGCTTTGTACTTTTGCCCTTGCTCAATTTTGCGGTCAGGCGCAAATGCCTGCTGATTGGAGGGCCTGGCCGAGGAAAAACAGCAAGTGCTGTCTTAATGGGAGTTTTAGCGGGCTACCCCGTACAGGAGGTACGTCGCGCAATTCAACACGGGCAACCCCAAATGACCATCGCCGATCTCTTGGGCAACCCCTTGCCTGCCCATTTGATCGAAGCCCGAAATATGGATGAAATTCAGATTGCCTGGCGTAAATGGCTGGGCATGCGGGTCAAAATTATCGATGAGTACAATCGAATTCCCACCCGTACCCAATCAGCCCTATTAACCGTGATGGGGGACAATTACGCTGAAGTTTTTGATCAAATCTATGAATGTCCTGAATCGGCCTGGTTTCTAACAGCCAATGCAGAAGAAGGCGGCGGCACCTACCAAGTTATCGAAGCCTTGCGCGACCGCATCGATATTGTCGTCAAAACCCTGCATTTCAGCAGCCGTTTTTTGGGGGATTTAATACTCAGAGTAGAAAATGATATTCTCCCTGAAGAAGTCGTCCCCTCTGAAATCATTTTCTCAAATCAGGAAATGGATCAACTCTATCAGCAGGTACTTCAGGTTTCGATTCCTTATCAGGTACAACGCCGAATTGAATTTTTCGCCAGTCAGTTTGAATACTGTGGCCCAGCAGGCGAGCAATTTGAATATAAAACAAAAGACACGCTCCGTCTTTCTGCCCTGGATCCCCGCTACCTGCTGGCCCAGGAAATTCACCCCGACCCCCTTTTGGCTTTGGGTGCGCAAACCTTGAATGGTTTGTCTGTCAGGGCCCTTTTGACCCTGATCCTCTTTTGCAAAGCCATGGCCTGGTTCCGAGGCAATTCAGAGGTCGAATTGGAAGATGTTCGCCAGATACTGCCCTTTGTACTTCATGACAAACTCATTCAAAACCCAGAAGCTTTGTTTTTTGAACAACCCGGACACCAGGTCTACCGCGTAGACAAAATCAGCTGGTTGCGGAAACTGTTTGACTTGGCCTGTTTGGCCTATGATCGCCAAGAATTGGAAACCAATGATCCTGTCGCCAGACTTTCGGCAGCTTTTGCTCAAGGTTTGGAGGGCGTTACCGATCCAGAGGTGCGCCAACGCATGCATGAAATCGAAATCCTGCTTGAATCCTTCAGCCAAGCGGGCCCTCTGTCTGCCTCGACCTATGAGGATGCCATCAAATTAAAATATTTACACCAACGCTATACCAACTATCTCAAATGGTTGCAGTGGAAGACATAAGCCTCCCACTGCCAGCGATCGCGATTAGTTTTCCAAAGCCAATTTCAAATCCCGATAGGTATTTTTTCCTGTTTGGTCGAGATGGGCATAATCTATTTTTGCCAAATCAAACCTTGCATTGCCCCTGTGCCCCTGGGCCATTTCCGCCACCGCACGCTCGAGAAGCAAGTGATCAGGAACAGCTTGATTGGCCTTTTCAAGTGCAGTGATTTGTATTTCCATCTGATCGGATTTAAGCTTTGCCTTGAGCAGGTCCAATTCTTTTTGAACTTGCTCTGAACGCGGCGATGCTTCGATCAGGAGAATTTGTGCCTGTACTTGCTGATGGTTACGGCAATTCAAATAGGTTGTTGCCAATTCAAATAGGTTGTTGCCAATTCAAGGTGTAATTCCTGAGAAACAGGTTCACGCTTGTCTTCCAGTTCTTTGACCTGATCACGCAATTTCAAAAGCTTGTCTCCCGTACTGGTCAGTACCGCTTTGACAGCCGAAGCACGCAATTGCTCATTGGGTGCGCCATGAAAGGCTTCCAACATCATTTCATTCAATTTAATAAAATGCGCTTGGAAATTTTTAAGGGTTTCTTCGCTTTCAAGGCCAGGATTAAAACGGAACTTCGATCCCCCAATCAGAGAAATATTGGAGTGGGGAAAGCCAAAGCTTGCACGGTTTGAAAGTGGGAAATCCTCTGGTTTTTCACGGTTTCTCCGTATCAGATTGGCCTGCAATTGTTGCAGGAAATCATTTGCGCCCTGGCTGTCTACCTCATAGAGTGGGCAGCTTAAATCCAGGAAAACGGCAGAAGGATCCGTATTCGCCGCAATTTTCAAGAGCGCATTTGGATTGGACATATCGTCACCCGAAGCATGGTACATGGCTTTGGGGAAAGCCAAGGGTGAGCCAGAATCCGGATTGGCCATATTGCTGGCAGCTTTCATAATACCTGAGCGATAGGCATTCAATTCTTTTTGCGCATATTTCTCAAAATGACTGAAGCCCTGAATATTCATATCAGACAGGTGATCTTCACGGCCTTCAGAGGATTGCATCTGGGTATTAAAGGCTTTAAAATCCTTGCCATTATTAATCACGGACATCACGCCCCCATTAAAATTATCCATGCCCAACATATCGAATTTTTGCGCGCTGCGGTAGAAGACAATATTTAATTTGCCTTCTGAAATCCGCTTCTCATTGTGTTTTAAAAAGTCTTTGAACTCCTGCCCATCTGTCTTGGCAATCGTATTGTCGATTGCCACGGTAAAGTGGTCAGACACCATCTCTTCAGCAAAGAGTTTATCCACTTGCTCAGTCAGATTTTCCATATGGTAACTGGTTTTACTATAGGAAATATTGTGGTGAAATTCACAGAGATAAAGATCCAGTTTTTCGCTGTTCAGTTTCGTTTTCATGCTCTGAGCGGTTTCATCTACCTTATCGCCATCCAAACTGAAAAGGGTATGTTCACGGTTGCCTAAGGTACTGTGTTCTTTGTCCCCAGTGATCACAAAGGCCGACTCATAATAGGTATCATTTTGAACGGCAATATTGAGTTTGCCAGTTCCTTTTAAACTTTCTACCCCTGTAAAGACAGTCGCCAGCCCGCGCATGCCTGAATTTTTCAGATAGAATTCGGGTTGAATTTCCGGGTTAAACTCAGAGGGCATCAAATCTGTATTTTTACGCATCATCGCATTGAAATCTTCAAGCTGATGGGGTTGGGCAATCGCAAGCAATGTAGAAATTTCCTCATGAATCAATTGAATATGATCCAAAACCTGATTGAAATGATCCTTGTTTGCCGTGATCTGCTCCATGGAGGAAAGAATGCGATTGGCCGACAGCTGATACAGATCTCCCAAACCTTTTTCCTGAAAAACCCGTTGAAGATCCGTTTCATTTAAGCCCTTCAATAAACTGGCGGTAGCCGAGGGCAAAATTTGTAGATAGGGTTTATTTTCAGTTTTAAGATTTTCAAAGCTCTTAAAGGTAGCGTGATTCAGTAAATCATCAAACTTGGAGATTTTTTCCAATTTTCCAGAAGTATCTGGAAACTGAATGCCTGCCCCCGAAATTTCCATACTGCCCATGATGCTGTCGAGGTCACTGAGTTGAATCCAATTTTCAAGCATCTGCTGGGGTCCAACAGTAAACCCGCTGTGATAAACCAGGTTTTTAAATTCTGTACTGGCATCAGAACTCAATTTACGCTCTTCAGGTTGCAAACTGCTAAAATCAGTGTCCAAAGGTGCTGTATATAAAACACTTTGATTGCCAATATTCAAAGTGCCTCCCAAGACCACACGCTCATTTAAGTCTTGTTTCATTTTCAAATAATCGGGGCTTTCAAGCACCGTTTTGCGAATTTCTTTCTCATCCCGCTGATCTTCAGGATGAGCCTGCTTATATTGGTCCAAAGCAACTTCTTCAGCCGTACTGGAAATGACATCACTTACAAACTGGCGAGAGGTGGCAATATAGTCTTTGACAAAATTCTCATCCTGACTGCCCCCTTTGAAATTATGGGCCAGAATGGGGGAGATATCCACAAAGAAAGAGCTCTTATCATCTCCTGAGACAACTGTTTTGACAAGGTTTTTCAGTAATTTCCCCTGATCGTCACTCGAAATTTTCGGGTCAAAGGCATCCACCACCTGATGATGACCGGTCATGCGCAAATCACGCTTCAAAACTTCGAGCACCCGGTTGTCTGTAACCGCCTGAATATTTTCAGCATGTACGCCCAAGTGCTGGGCCAAAGTCTCACGGTATTTTTTTACCAAAGGATTGCCATTGGCACGGTGATAATCTGTCAGGGGTTTCTGCAAGGGGGTGGTCTGCACGCCTAAGTCTTTCGGGTTGGGAATACTGGCAAAACGGGTAAGGTAACTCAAAGCCCGCAGGGTGAGTTGATCCCGGGTCGCTCTATCATCCTGGGGCACTTGGGCCAGAGAATGGCGGATAATTTCAAGATTCAAGGCCCATTCACGGTTTTGAGGTTGCCCTCCCTGAACTTGAACAGCCTGAAAAAACTCATGCACTTTGCCTTTTTCTAAGGAGGCTCCTTTCACTTGTGACAATACATCTTTTAAACCCTGATTGACTTCAAATTTTGGAGCCGGTTTGGTTTCACCCAAACGGGTGATTCCCATTTCTCCACCACGCACCTGAACCTCAGAAAAAATCTGCAATAAAGATTTGGGCGCTTTGGGATTCATTTCCGCCAAGGCCTGGCTGTAATAGGCTAGATTGCTTCCCACCAATTTGGAAAGATTGCGTAAATCAGAGCCTGTTAAGGGTTGATCCAGACTCAATAATTCTTGAAATTGTTGATTCACTTCGTTTCTTTGCTGACAATCATCAGCAATATCCTGCAAAATATACTCCATAAAGAAGTTCTCCATGCGATCTTCCTGTCGCCGCAGATTCAATTGCTTCAAGAGTTCTTGAGCCGCCTCTTTTTGAGCAAGCGGATCAGAAATATTTTTCACAGCGTCTAATTGCTTAAAGAACGCTGGACTGAGGCGGTTTTGGATTTCTTGAAACGCTTTGACATGATGGCCTTCATTCAATCCCTGAGGTCTGGCTTTTTCTTTTAAATTATTATGAAAATCCTCAAACCGACCAAACTCAGGCTCAATCATTTTCATATCCAAAACAGGTTCATAGGCTTTTAAAGCCACAGCTTCAGAACGCTCTAAAATCCGAGTTTCAATTTCATGCTCATTGACCGGGATATTCTTGAGGGCCTTGCAGAGCAAGTCCTGCGCAGGGTGGGCCTGAAGCTTTTCAAAAAGGGCTTTCAGCTCCACTTGATCTTTCAGCAATTCAGGACGGTTTAAACGCAAAGCCTCATCAAGCAGCATGACCTTTGCCATATCTGGTAAATTTCGAGAATCGAGAATCGCATCAAACTTCAAGCTGGGAGTTGCTTTCAAATCTTGAATGATCGTGTCCTTTTGAGGATGGGCCTGAATTTCAAAATACAGACGCGCCAAAGGCGGAACCGCTGGCGAAATATTTTGAGACTTCATCTCTTCCAATAGGGCATGCAGTTTCGGCGCACTTTCTTTTAAGCCCTCATCTGAACCTGTCACCAAAGCCTTAAAGAGCAGGTTGAACATCTTTTGAGCGTCATTGCCCTCTAAGATTTCAGTATTTAAACCTTCACTTTTGATGCTTTGAAGGAAGGTGTTGCGCAGATCCACTGAAGTCAATAGATTGGGGCCAGCATGTTTATCCGTTAAAACTTCATGCAAATTTTTGCAGGCCGTCAAATCCAGTTGGGTCGTTCCATTTCCCAAAATTTGGACATCGAGATCCGTCCGGTTTTTTAAAACAGAAATCAGCTCTACGGCCGTATGCGTCGTTTTTAAACGGGTTAAGGCTTCGTTTAAAACCCCCATTTTTGCAGCTTGATAGATATGCGTAGACTTCACTTCGGGTCGTTGCAAGAGTGCGCGATCAGGTTTATCCGTCAAATTCCGCGCGTTGTTCATGATAAAATGCACGACCAAATCCGGGTGGCCGACACCCGCTTTATAGAGTTCCGCCAGCAATTGACCGCGCAAGGCATGTGGCATCACTTTGAGGCCATCTCGCCCCAAAACCTTGTGAAAAAAATGTTCAAATCCCTCATTGCTGTCTAGATTCCATTTCGTATGGTTCGTGATTTTCGCAACCAAGCGCGAGACATCTCCAGGTGTTTTGACCTGAAATTGATCCAGTTCAAGGTAAAAAGCATTGTCTTTGGCTTCTTGAACTGTTTTTGAGGTAGGCAAGGGATCGCGGCTTAATAATTCCATACCAGAGACAGGAAATGCCGGGGATCTTAAGAGCAAATCCAAACGTTGCGTCTGGGTTTGAATTTGATGAATCTGGTCCTGAAGCTTCAAATAGCTCTCCAAGGCAAACTTTTGCCCCGAACGTGCATTGGCAGGCAAACTCACCAGGAGTTCCTCGCGCACACTGTTGATTTTCTGTCTCAGGGTTGCAATGCGATCAGTCAAAGCGCTGAGATCTTCACCACGGGCAAAAGCCTGTCCCAATGCCAGGTTTAATTTGCTTAACTCCTGCTCATAGCCATTGATTTTTTCAATGGATGGCTGACATTCAGGAAGCTTTGACAACAGGCTTTTATGGGCCTGAAACTCATTCTGCAAATGGTGCATCTGCCCTGTAAAATGGGCGTGAATAGTTTGCAATTCAGCTTTGTTCTGGTTGCGGAACAATTTAATTGAATTTTCGCGCAGATGGGGATCTGAAGTCGTATCGAGCTGGCTCAAAGCTTGAAGTCGAACTTCCAGTGGTTGGCTGGTATCTTTTGAGATCTGCATCAATTGTTCGTTGCTGGGTTTCGGTGCCAGCTCTGAGGACAGGTTTTCATGCAGAAGAATATCGGGAAGTATTTTTGCTGTTTTCAATATTTCACTGGGACTTTTTTCTAAAATTGACGATTGCAGGCTCTGTAAATCCTGTTCAGTGGCGACGTGGTTTGAAGACTTAAGATCTTGAAAGGCTTCAGGTTTGGAAACAGGTTGGCTATCTTGGGGAGATTCAGAGATTTCTTTTTGAATCGGTGTCGTTATGGGGGCAGTGGTGGTAAGGGGTTGAACAGGCAGATGTCCCGAAGTTCTCAAATCGCTCATAGGGAGGCTCCTTGTAAATAAATGGATTTGAATCTGAAAGGCTGAAGAGTGTATTTTATTCAATTGAAAATTATACTACACCCATTTCGCGCTTTCGTCAATCATTACGCTTTGCTGATGCGCTGCATTTTCAATTCAGAAAACTGAAAGAATGACGAAGCCTGCGCTTAAATCAGTTAAACTGAACTATCTGATCCTCTGGAGGAATAAACTTTATGCCACCCCCCCTTCATCTTCCCGATCACTTTGAGACAGAACTGAATGCCTATATCCAAGACCAGATCGAAGAGCTGGTTCAGAATTTGTTTGAGTTGGTGAGCATTCCCAGTATCTCGAAACTTCCAGAGCATGCCGAAGACTGCCAACGTGTACTGGAAGCCGTCGCTAAAATGGCAGCGAAGTTCGGTTTCAGCTATAAAATCACTCAAACTCAGGGCTTGCCTGTTTTTACAGCCTGGTTGGAGCAAAATCCAGAAGCCCCCTGGATCACAATCTATAACCATATGGACGTACAACCGGCTGATGAGCCCCAATGGGAAAGCAGCCCCTTTGAACCACTGCTCAAAGACGAACGCATTTATGGCCGCGGCAGTACCGATGATAAAGGCCCTGCGCTCACCACCTTGTATGCCATTGCCTTTCTCAAAGAAAAGGGCTATCCACTTCCCAATATTCAGTTGATTTACGAAACAGAGGAAGAAAATGGCAGCAAACATTTTGGTCAGTTTTTGGACAAAATGCAGACTGAGTTAAAAACACCCCGTTCAATTTTAGTCAGCGATACCATTTTTGAAGGGGATCATCCCGCCTTGACTTACCGTTTGCGTGGCTTGCTGCAGGCAGAAGCAGAGCTGATTTCTGGGTCACAGGATCAACATTCCGGCATGGTAGGGGGTGTGGTTGAAAACCCACTCAATCTGCTCGTCAAAGCACTCGCCACCTGTGTCGATGAATCCGGAACGGTGACAATTCCTGACGTCACCGCCCCTGTTTTAAATGCAGAAGAACAGGCCGCCTTAGAAAAAACAGCAGCTGTGTTTAATTTGGAGCGCTTACATCTGGATACCCACGGTTCGCGCTTTTATACTGAAGACACACGCGAAATCATTGAGCGAATCTGGTGCCGTCCGACCTTTGAAATTCATGGTTTTGAGGGCATACAGACCACGCCAGGCATGATCAAGTCAGCTCTGCCCTACCATGTAAAAGCCAAGCTTACCCTTCGCCTGATGGCAGAACAGGACCCAAACCAGGTCTTAAAAGCACTTGAAAAACATTTACAAGCCAGCCATCCTGATATTCAGGTGCATGATCGGGGACAATTGCGGGGTTGTAAATCAGATCTGGATTCTCCAGCCATGCAAACCGCTGCAGCAGCCTGCGAATTTGGTTTTGGCAAAAGTCCGTTAATTGTAGGCAGTGGCGGCTCGATTGGCGCCTTGCCAGAATTCCAGCGAATCTTTCCGAATTCTCCCCTGGTGCTGATTGCGCAAAGTCTCATGTCAGACCATTACCATGGCCCCAATGAAAACTTTCGCATGAGTCAAATCCGCAATGGGATCCGCACCATGGCAGCTTATCTCTACGGGCTCGGTGCTGGAAGCGAGTAGGGATCTCGTGCTATCATACCCGGCAAATGCAAGATCTGAAGGAGTATCTCTTACTATGAAAACTTGGCTTCTGTCCCTTGGGTGCCTTTCATTGCTTTTGTTTGCCGCATGCAACAATGCAACAGCGCCCACATCCACAGCCTCTCCCTCAGCAAGCCCAGCGAGTGGAAGCCCAACAACAGAAAAAGTAAGCTTTTCTGTTGCCAATCAGATCATTCAACAACGTTGCTCAATGTGCCACTCTGCCGCAGGCGGCCAAAGCCCCCGGGCGGGCGTAGCCATGGATACACCCGAACAAATCAAAGCAAGAACAGAGCGCATCAGAGCCCGTGCCGTCAGCACCCAAAGCATGCCGCAAGGCAATGCCACCCAAATGACGGAAGCAGAAAGAAAAACCTTGGGGGATTGGATTGCACAAGGGGCTTCCCTGGAGTAAAGAGATGTCAGCTTGTCCATGCCATTCTGAAAAAAAATATGCGTCTTGTTGTGAACCCTTTCACGCGGGTCAGGCCTGGCCTGAAACCGCAGAAGCTTTGATGCGTTCCCGCTATAGCGCTTATGTGCTGCGCAAGATTGATTATCTGCTGAAGACCCGGCATCCACGTCACCAGGAAACCAAAGAGCGTGAAAATATTGAAAAATGGGCAAATGCCGTTGTTTTTTATAAACTTGAAATCCTCAATTGCTCACAGGGAAAAGTCCAGGATAAAACCGGCAAAGTAGAGTTCAAAGCACACTATAAGCTGAATGGCGAAGATGGACTGATTCACGAACGCTCCCGATTTAAGCGTTACCAAGGTCATTGGAGCTATTGGGATGGTGAAATGCTCAACTGATCGGTTTCAGTCGATCTCCAAATTTTTGCTCAAGTTTGCGCAGCTTGGGCGGAATGGCAAAAGAGCAGTAGGGCTGGTTGGGATTGTTTGAATAATAATTCTGATGGTAGTCTTCAGCAGGATAAAAAACACCCAAGGGTACTATTTCTGTGACGATTGGTTTGGGCCAAAGTTTTGAGGCCTCTGTGGCCTGCAAAGAGACCTCCGCAATCTTTTTCTGTTCCTCAGACCCATAAAAGATTGCTGAACGGTATTGGCTGCCAACATCATTGCCCTGTCGATTCAGGGTGGTCGGATCATGGGTATGCCAGAAGACTTCAAGCAAATCAGCAAACGAAACCAAAGCAGGGTCATAGACGATCTGAATCACTTCAGCATGGCCCGTTTGACCTGAGCAAACCTGTTCATAAGTAGGGTTTGAAGTTTGACCTCCTGTATAGCCAGAGACAAGACTTAAAACCCCCTGAAGTCTTTGAAAAACAGCTTCTACACACCAAAAACAACCGGCGCCAAAAGTAGCTGTTTCTGGCATCAATTATTCTCCTGCTGCCTG
The DNA here is from genome assembly GCA_002783405.1 of bacterium (Candidatus Blackallbacteria) CG13_big_fil_rev_8_21_14_2_50_49_14. Taxonomy (NCBI): domain Bacteria; phylum Candidatus Blackallbacteria; species bacterium (Candidatus Blackallbacteria) CG13_big_fil_rev_8_21_14_2_50_49_14. Next base: position 27,199 of record PFGG01000073.1, read on the forward strand.
TCCGGTCGCACTGCCACCTTCCATACGGCCCGAACGGGAGGTTGAACGTTGCAGACCTGTCATGCGGCCAGAGGGCGCTCTGTTCTCAATATTTTGAGGGACCACCGCTCTTGGAGCCGTATTGCGAACGCGTACCCGCACTTGGGAACTGGTATCCAATTGAGACTCCGTGGTTTGTTGACGGGCACGGGCCGCCGCCGCTGCGGTAGCCGCTAAACGCGCTTTTTTCTTTTTTTCATCTTCATCTTCAACTTCAGCACTGGAAACAAAAGATCCTTTGCTGTAGAGGCGTTTACGCCGCAAAGGCAGTTCTTCAGGAAATTTCTCTGCAGGACGGCTCTTCAATGCCTCTACCATAAAATCTTTCCAGATAGGCGCGCAGAAAACGCCCCCGGTTGCCCCATACATACGAGTGGGAGTATCGTTGCCGACCCAAATCGAAGTGACCAACTGAGGGGTATAGCCCATAAACCAAGCATCCCGGTGACTGCTGGTCGTTCCCGTTTTACCAGCCACCTGATAACCCGGGATATAGGCTGCCGTGGCGGTACCCCCGGTGACGACGGCCATCAGGGAATGGTTCAGAGCGCGAACAACATCTTGATCTAAAACCTTTTTGCCCTTGGGTTTGGCATTGTCCAAAATCACATTGCCATTCTTGTCTTCAATGCGCACAATCGGCGATGCCATATTTAAAATGCCATCATTTGCAAAGGCCGAATAAGCCTGGGCCATTTCAAGCGGGGTAATTTCAGAGGCCCCCAAAGCCGAGGAAAGAAAAGGACGCACTTCGCTTTTAATGCCCAAACGCTTGGTCATTTCAATCACCTTATCAATGCCCACCTTGTCCATGACTTTCACAGCCACCACATTGACTGAAGCCATCAAGGCAGTGCGAATCGTCATGGCTCCACGGTAATTGCGGCCATAGTTTTGCGGGCTCCAGGTGGTTCCTGGCCCCGTCTTATAAACAGTCGGGCTATCCATTTCAGTGGTATAGGGGGTATAGCCATTTTCAAACGCAGTCACATACACAAAAGGCTTAAAAGAAGATCCCGTTTGGCGTTGAGCCTGAAAAGCACGGTTAAATTCATTTGCGCCATAGCCAAATTTAGTTCCCCCTACCATCGCCACCACGTGTCCGGTTTTGGCATCAATCGAAACCAAAGCACCCTGTTGAATATTATAATTTTTTAATTTTTCAAGGTGGTCATTGACGACTTTAACGGCATGGTTTTGTGCTTTTACGTCAATGGAGGTATAAATTTTAAGGCCTTTGGTTTCTAATTCCGACTGACTGTACAATGTTTTCAAATAATCCATGACATAGGTCGTGAAATAGGGGTGTTGCATGCCTCTGCGAATGCCATAGAGTTTGATTGGCTCAGACTTTGCTTTCTCAGCGTCTTCTTTGGTAATATAACCACTCTCAACCATTTTACGCAGGGTTTCAATCTGACGGGTTTTCGCCATTTGATAGTTCCGATAGGGTGAAAAAGCTTCAGGCCCCCGAATCAAACCGGCTATCATGGCAGCCTCAGCAATTGTCAAATCCTTACAGGATTTACCAAAATAAGTTTCTGCAGCCGCTTCAATGCCATAGGCATTGTGCCCCCAGTAAATCAAATTGAGATAGAGTTCAAGGATCTGATCCTTTGAAAAAGTTTGATCGACCTGTACAGAAAGTACGGCCTCTGCAGCTTTACGAGCATAGGAGCGTTCTGGGGTAAAGAACAGGTTTTTCACGACCTGCTGGGTAATTGTGGAGCCCCCTTGAACCGTTTCATTGCTATCCATATTGGCTTTTACAGCACGGGCAATCCCGATGGGGTCAATTCCCGTGTGCTGCTTAAAACGGGCATCCTCAATGGCGAGTACAGCATTGCGGACATGCGCAGGAATTTCTTTTAAAAGGATCACTTTGCGATTTTCTTCGCCAAAAACCTGTTTCAAAACCGTACCGTCAGAGGTCAAGATTTCGCTACGCTCATGGGGATCAAAATTCCCCAATTTCCGCACATCAGGCAAACTTTGCAAACGAAAATAAGCACCTGTGGCAAGGCCACCGGCCATCGCAAGAATTAAAAAAAGCAACGCCACAAAGAATTTTAAAAAAAGCACGAGAATGAATACTGTGATTTTTTTTGTTTTGGATTCAGGGTGTGGCTCGGTTATCGAAACTGAGGAACTCATCAAAGGCCTCCAACTGCATCTCAGGCCATTATAACATCACAAAGATTCATGCCATCAGGTGATCGGTCACAACCGATATATGCTATTTAACCCCTATCTGGATACCAAAAGGGTATAATGCTAGTTAAAAATGGCTGAAGTGAGTATTGAATAGCGATGGATCCACACACAGCAGCAATTGATATTCAGGGCCTCACCAAAACATTTCATGTGGGTTTCTGGCGCAAACGCGTAGAAGTTTTAAAAGGCGTTGATCTTCAAGTCTTTCCAGGTGAAACCTTTGGATTATTAGGGCCAAATGGCGCAGGAAAAACAACCACAATCAAAACACTCGTAGGTTTGGTCAAACCTGATGGGGGCGAAGTACATGTACTCGGCCAACTTCCCTCAAATACGCGTAATCGTTCTCAAATAGGTTATTTGCCTGAACACCCTTCCGTTTACGGCTATTTGAGTGGTTATGAATTTCTAAACCTTTGCGGAGACTTTTTCGGGCTTTCAGCCCGTATCCTGAAACAACGGATCCCCATGCTTCTGGATCGGGTTCAACTCTCTGATTTCTCTGCCCGCAAACAAATCAGAACCTATTCAAAAGGCATGATGCAGCGTCTGGGCTTTGCCCAAGCCTTGATCAATGATCCTCAACTTTTATTATTAGATGAACCCATGTCGGGTTTGGATCCTTTGGGACGACATGATGTCAAAGAACTGGTACTCGATCTTAAACGTGAAGGCCGAACGATTTTATTTAATTCGCATATTCTTTCCGATGTCGAAGCCATTTGTGACAGAGTGGGCATCATGGCTGATGGAAAAATCGTACTCACAGGAAAAATGCAACAACTCTTACGTCCCATGGACAATCTCTACCATATGCAAATTCATAAACTTGATAAATTGGGACATACCAATCTCAAACGCCTGTCTTTGCGGTGCATTGAGCAAAAGCCTGGCATGGTAGAGGCTACTTTTAACAGCTTGGATAAAGCCTTAAAAGCCTTGGCGGTCGCGCGCCAATCGGGGGGAGAATTGATTGAACTCAAAACACATTATCGCAGCCTGGAAAACCTCTTTGTCGATGAAGTTCAAAAAGCCCGCCAGACAGGAGGAGAAGAATGAGAAGTTTTCCGCTTGCCCTCAATACTCTACGTGAAGCTATTCGCGATAAAATTCTCTATGTCATTCTGCTTTTTTCCTTTATTCTGATCTCATCAGGCATTCTGCTCAAATCGCTGAGCTTGAATCAAGAAAACAAAATCGTCTTGGATCTGGGCCTTTCAAGCATCAGTATCTTTGGTTTGATTATTACGATCTTTGTAGGCACCAACCTGCTCAATAAAGAAATCGATAAAAAAACTATCTATTTATTGCTGAGCAAACCCTTGAACCGCTCAGATTTCATCCTTGGAAAATTTATGGGGCTATCGATCATGCTGCTGATGATTGTGGCCTCGATGGGCATGGCTTTCTATCTTGTGCTTTGGTATACCTCTGGGGGGCTCAGTGGCATTTTGCCAATCTTTGAAAGCAGCGCCCAAGCCATTCTCTTGATCTATATCGAAATGGTACTTTTAACGGCCCTTGCCATCTTTTTCTCGACCTTTGCAACGCCTGTCATGAGTGCAATCTTTACTCTTGCAGCTTATACCATCGGCCATATGAGCAATGATATTGTCAGTTTTGGTAAACTCTCACAAAGCCCCCTGGTCGTTCAATTGACACAGTTTATTTTTTATCTTTTGCCTGATCTTGAACGTCTCAACTTGAAGAACCATTTAATGAGCCATGCCGTTTCTGCTGAAATTTTTGGGGGAAGCATCGCTTATGGTCTGATGTACACCCTGGGCTTACTGCTGTTGAGCATGGTGATTTTCGACTTTAAGGAATTTTAGTCAGATGTGGGCACGTACATGGATAGCCATTCTGTTTATTGGTGCAGCGAGTCTGACCCACTCCCTGCATTTAAATCAGATCAAAGCCCTGCCCAAAGATAAAAACAGCTTCGATCAGCTGTACTTACCCGATCCTGCTTTTCTGAAAATCACTGCTTTGGGGCATCAAAGCTTGTATGCAGATCTGCTCTGGTTGCAAACCATTCAGTATTACGGTGATCGTGAAAAACAGGGAAAACCCTCCCCCTATCTTTACCGCTATTTTGATGCAATGACGACACTGGATCCTGATTTCATCAATCTTTACACCTTTGCAAGCTACGTCATGGGTGAAGACAAAAATTTGCGGGACAAAACCATTCAACTGCTCCAAAAAGGGATGCGTTTAAATCCGGATAACTGGCTCATCCCCTATCATATGGGATTGTTTTACTATCTTTACTATAAAGACTATGAAAATGCTGCCAAATATTTTGAACACACGAGTAAATTGCCCCATGCGCCCGATTTTGCAGCGCGCATGGCCGCCCAACTTTACCGCAAGGCAGATCCCCTCAGCAATTGCCAACTTTCGCTGCAACTTTGGTCTGAAAATATTCAAAATGCTTCTGAAAAAAATCTCAAGGAACGCGCCCAACGCCATTTTATTGAAACAGCCACACTCTGTGATTTAATTCGGATTGAACACGCTATTAAAGCCTTTGGCACACAAATCGCAGCTCAGCCCAAACCGACCCCGCTACCGCCTTTGCGCAGAGGTTTTCGGAGACCTCAGCCAACAAGTGTAGCTCCCAGCCGTTCCATTTACCCCCGCAGCCTGGAAGAATTGGTGCAGGTTGGCTTGTTAAAATCCTTGCCTTTGGATTTTTATAAACGCCCGTACCTCTATGATCCACAAACAGGCAAGGTCAAAGTACAAGACTTGCCATGGCCCGTCTACGATATCGACTTACAACCCTATCTCAGTAAAAAATCGTAAGCGGTTTACTCACCCAGGACCATCTCTTGTGGGTCACCCGAAGCCGGTCGGGCACGGGTTTGCGCCCACTGTCGCAAAGCATCAATGGCTTCGCGCATGGTATGTGAAAGCGGAACTGATTGACGAATGGTATTGATTAAATCCTGATTCTGGAGTTCGCGACGACTGTCAAAACTGTCATATAGCGCAGAGATCACAACCTGTTCGATTTCCGCACCTGAAAACCCCTTCGATAGATCAGCCAACAATTTGACATCAAAAGATTGAGGATCCCGACCACGTTGCTGAAGATGGATTTTAAAAATTTCCATTCTCTCGCGTTGGCTGGGCAAATCCAAAAAGAAGATCTCATCAAATCGACCTTTTCTCAAGAGTTCTGGAGGCAGAGCAGAAATATCATTGGCGGTTGCAATCAGAAAAACAGGCGCGGTTTTTTCCTGCATCCAGGTCAAAAAACTCGACAAGACACGGGCAGTGGTGCCTCCATCTGAGAAATTAGAACTGTGAACCCCACTCATGCCCTTATCCAGTTCATCAAGCCAAAGCAGGCAGGGAGCAATGGATTCAGCGGTTTTAATCACGGTGCGAATATTCGCCTCTGAAGAGCCCACCAACCCCGAAAAAACACTGCCAATATCCAAACGCAAAAGGGGCAAGTTCCAAAGCGCAGAAACAGCCTTGGCCACCAGACTTTTGCCAGAACCAGAAACGCCAATCAGCAAGACTCCTTTGGGGTGGGGCAAGCCGTAATTGCGTGCATTTTCTGAAAACGCCAGACTGCGCTTGCTCATCCACGATTTTAAATGATCCAGCCCCCCTACTGAGTCGATGGTTGCCTCTGGAGAGAAATACTCCAAAATACCACTCTTACGAATAATTTGTTTTTTCTCAAGCAAAATAATAGGAATATCTTGAGGATCTATTCGTCCCTTGGCAACTATCGCTTTTGCAAATACATTTTCAGCCTCAACCAATGTCAATCCTTGGGCTGCCTGCAGGAGTTTCTCACGATCTCCGGTCTGAAGATTGATTTTGACATTGGGATTATTGCTAACTGAGTTGATAATATCATCCAGTTTTTTTCCCAATTCGGGAAGATTTGGCAAAGGAAAATCGACCATGGCCATATCTTTTTCCAATTCTTCAGGTACACGGGGAACAGGGGAAAGAATAATGATCGTTTTAAAGCTGGTCTTGAGCGCAATGGTTAAATCTCGTAAGCGACGAATCACACGGGCGTCGTGCATAAAGGGATGAAAATCCTTGAGAATAAACAGGGCTCCCTTTTGGTAACGCTCAATATAGTCCAGAGCGGCAACAGGGTCTTGGGTATTTTCAAAAAGTTTCTTGGCTGCACTGCCAGCTTCTAAATTTTGAATCCCTTGGGTAATCGTCCAGTTAAAAATGGCCTTGTTTCGGCTGCGTGCGATTTCTATTAGTAGATTTTCTACTCTTTTTTCTTCCCAAGACACAACATAGATCAAGGGATAGCGTGCCCGAATCATGACATGGACTTCATCAATCAGAGCATTGGTTTCATTGCGATTCTTTTGATTTTGCATAATACCCATTTTAACGCACTATTTTTCCATCAAGAGGTATTTTTTTTTCGATTAATCGATTATATAATAAATGATATTACCTACAAGATATATTGTTTGCATAAATCACTCTAAAATAAGCGGGCCTAGATCTATGAGTCGAATTCACTGTAACCTATCCAATCTGCGCAAGCAGAAAAATTTGCGCCAGACCGATCTCTCCAAAATGACTGGCATTTCTCAAAAGGCCCTGAGCGAGCTGGAAACCGGCAAATCCAAAGGCGTATCTTTCAGTACCCTGGCTAAACTTTGTGATGCGCTTGAAGTCACGGTCGATCAAATGTTCGAAATCTCTTTGGAGCATAGCAGTGGTGCACCTGCGATTATGCTGATCACCAAACCCTCCTGTTCCTTCTGTGGCAAGAATGAACAGGATGTAGAATTGCTGGTAGTGGGCAAAGGCAACCCACGTACGCCTGTTTATATCTGCTCAGAATGTATCGATCGCTGCAATAAATTGCTTGAAGAGGATCGCAAGATTCGGGGCGTAAAACACTGAACCCAGGCTGAAAAAGAAAACTTTAATCCAGGGTACCAATTCGTTTCAAAGGCCAAAATCGAAATGCCGCGTGTCCAATAATATTTTTAGTGGGCAAAGTTCCCCAGACATGACTGTCCATACTGTTATTGCGGTTGTCCCCCATCATGAAAAAATTATTTTCAGGAATTTTCACCGGGGGCATATCATAGACGGGAGGCTCTTTGATATAGGCGCTTTCTTCAAGTGCTTTGCCATTGATCCAGACTTTGCCGTCCCGTACTTCAATCGTTTCTCCTGGAAGCCCAATCACCCGCTTGATATAGGCAGGGGTTGTAGAAAAGCCCAACCATTTCAAGGTATTGGAGACTGGAGATTCTTGATTTTGGGTTTCAGAAGGGGGATAAAAAACCAGAATATCGCCGCGCTTATACTTCTGTGTATAATTCGAGATTTTTTCAACAATCAGCCGATCCTGAACTTTTAAAGTCGGCAACATCGATTCCGAGGGTATATAACGCGGTTCAGCAACAGCAGCGCGCGTGATCAAAGCCAGTCCCAAAGCCACAACCACCGTCTCAACGGTTTCGCGTGCCTTTGACTTTTTGGGCAACGCCTTTAAAGGTGCGTCATTTGAATCTAACTCTTGCATGACTTCATTATTCCCAACTTACCTGTTTCTATGTTTTTACTATAACGCAATTCGAAGCCTGGGGAAAATGACTTGCAGCTCAAGGTAAGATTAACTCCGTCAGAATCGGTCGATGATCCGTACTGCCTTCAGTGGCAGGAATCTCTTGGTTTCGCAAACTGAATTGAGAACTAAAAAAGATATAATCAATGCGTTCCTGAGGCTGAAGCGAAGGAAAAGAAAGTGTCTGCAAAAGCTGCTTATTTTGACTGAAAACAGGGTGTGCCAGTTTCAACAAGGACTGCACTTCAGCCGAATCAGGATGGGCATTAAAATCACCAATCACAATCCAGGGATTTTGGCTTTCACGAATCCAAGTCTGAAGTTCTTGAACTTGGGCTTCTCTGACTGGATTGGGAGGCGGCAGATGACTTAAATGGGTAACATACACATCTATTTTATTTTTACCTACTGCCAGGGTCGCTTTTAGGCAAGAGCGTCTGAGCATATCTTTGGCCTGATAGGTTCGCGTTTCAGAACTGAGAATGGGGAAATGAGTCATCAGGGCATTGCCAAAGCCATAATTCGCATCGGCATAGCGCCAATGTCCTGGCATCGCCTGTTGATAGAGACGGAACAAATCTGAGTAGGCCCCTGAAGTATGTCCTTTATTGACTTCCTGAATACCCAATATATCTACGGGATGGGCTTTCAACCACTGCACATGGGGAAAAGGGTCAAAACGATAGGTATCTGTCCAGCCATAGCGTATATTGGTCGACATGATCCGCAAAACAGGTTGAGCAACGGCTTGAGCGAGATCCGAACGCTCACGAATAAACAGAGCTAAAATGCCGGGCAGAAAAAAACAAAACAAGCTGAAAAGCCAAATTCTTTGCAGGCGGCCCGGTTCAAAAGGCAGTGAATTATTTTTATACTCTGCAAGCGCCAAAACAGCGGAGACCATCAACCAGGCCAGCCAAAATCCTTTGGGATTTGATTGAAGTAAAAAAATCGCCAGAATGAGCAAAAAAGCGACGAAGCCCAATTGCAAACCCCAAACAGGAAAATAGTCCTGTTTGCTTTGACTAAAAGCCTGATAACGGGTCAAATACACCAACCAAAACAAACCCAATCCAAAACTACCCATAAAATGTGCGGCCAAACCTGTAGCCAACTGATACTGAACCAAGAGTATACAGTACAAAGAGACTGCCAAAGTAAAACTGGCAATGGGAATGACAAAGAAGCGTTTCTGTTTCAACCCCAGAAATACAAACCAGGCCACAGCACAGCCCAAGATCAAGGAGAGAAAGTATACGGAGGCCTGATAATCTGAGGTGCGCGCACTCCAAATATGCAGATTGTAGATTAAACCCACACTCAGTCCTAAGAGTGGCCCCAATGGCAGACCATAAAACTCTGCTAACCAGAGCGGCGATGTTTTCTCAGATTCAGATACTGTTTTCAGAGGAGCGGGTAGAAAAAGTGTGGCCAAAGCAAAAATCAAAACTGTGATCCAGGCCAAGGGACTGCCTTCGTTTAAAGAAGGGGGGAAAAAAAACAAGGCAAGCCCCTGATTACTGACACGACTGCCAAGATACAAAAATACTGAAAACATCAAGGCTATAAATGAAAGACTTGGATGTTTAAAACCCGAAAAGTTTCTAAATATGGCCATCAAAGCCAAACCACTGACCCAGGTCCCCGCCACAACCGCCCAGGCGAAAAACTGCGTGTCCCGATTGAAACTGATCGCTAAATAGAGCGCAAACTGTATTCCCACCAAAATTTTTAAAACGGGTCCCTGTGGCAATCGCCAAAAGAATAGGCGATAGGCCAAAGGAGCACTAAAAGCCAAAAGGGCAGTCAGAAAAATTCGAACAACCAAAAGTGAAAGACCCGCCCAGCCAAAATAGAAGGTGGTTGAGATAACAGAGAGAAGAATCCCCGTAAAATCTAAGAGCAACCAAAAAACCAATAGCAAAGCGGGGGGTAAACAATTCATTTTCAGCCTCACTGCGGGGGTTCAATCTCCGTCACAGCATAACACAGCTCAAATTCAGACGCACCTGCGTCAGTGCATTGCCGCCAGGAGAGACTCTGGCGTTTGAAAGACTGTCAAATCTGTTCCCAATGGATAAACCAAACCCGTTTCTTCTCCTTTGGACAGAAAGCTGAGCAAATCTTGATAATAATCAGCACTGTTTAGGATAAAACTGGGCTTGGTATGCAAGCCAATCTGGTTCCAGGTCAACATTTCAAAAAGTTCATCCAGGGTTCCGAGGCCACCCGGCAGGGCCAGAAAAGCATCAGATAATTGCGCCATGGTCTCTTTACGTTCAGACATCGTTTCAACCTGAATTAATTGGGTCAAGCTCCGATGGGCACGCTCCCGCGCAATCAAGAGTCGCGGCATCACGCCAATGACTTCTCCACCAGCATTGAGGCAGGCCTCAGCAACCTCACCCATTAAGCCTATTTTACCGCCACCAAAAATCAGGCGAATTTCAGCTTGGGCCAGCCCACGTCCCAAGATTTGCGCATGCTCAGCAAAAAGAGGATTTTTCCCCGATTGAGATCCACAAAAGATACAAAGCGATTTTATTTTTTTCATAAATTCTGAATCCCGGCAGAGTAAAAACTCTGCCGGGAATTAGCTTAGACGCCAACAGCCACTTCAGCGCTGTTTAAAACAGACAGCATGTCAGCAACCGACGTAAATTTCTCACGGGGTTTGCCCACTTCCTGGCCCTTGGCAATTTCTGCCGCATCAATTTTACGCCAATCCTCAAAACTGACCACACGCACCTGTCGCTTGTGCAAAAGCTCAAGTACGGCCGCAGTATGGGGGGTGGCACAGGCAGGCAAAGCATCCAAATCTGCCAGGAGAGACTCTACGGTTTCATAACTGCAGGGTTTATTGGTGCCTATCACGCCTGAGGGACCTCGTTTAATCCAGCCAGCAACATATAAACCATTTTCAATTTTGCCTTTTTCGTTGGGAAATACACCCCAACTTTCATGAAAGGGAACACCCGGCATGGCCTGCCCCTTATAACCTACGCTACGGAAAAGCAGACCACAGGGCAGAACACGCTTTTCACCGGTTCCACTGGCTTTTTGCTTACCTGCTTCTCCCGAAAGCGCATTGCGCTCCAGAACAACTTCCTGCAAACGCCCTTCGCCGCGTAATTCAACAGGACTGTAGAAAAACTCAACATGCAAACGACGGGCTTTGCCTGTTTCACCTTTTTCGGCAAGTGCCCTTAAGATTTCCATATTTTTGCGGTTATGTGCCTTATCAGCCAATTGCAATTCAGCTTCACAGACAGGGCCCAATTGCATATCACGCGGATTTACCAGAGAATCACAGATCTCCAATTCACCCAATTCTTTGGCTTCCTGGGGCGTAAAAGCGGCTTGAGCAGGGCCACGGCGACCGATCATATAGATATCTTTGATCTTGCTTTCAGCCAAGGCCTCCAGCGCGTGCTTTGCAATATCTGTTTTCTTCAATTCATCTACAGACTTTGAGAGAATCCGGCAGACATCAATCGCTACGTTTCCCTGTCCAATAATCACAGCGGTTTCCTGAGACAAATCAAAGACACGATCGCGGTATTCAGGATGTCCGTTATACCAGGCCACAAATTCAGTTGCAGTATGGCTTCCAGCCAAATCTTCACCGGGAATGCCCAAGCGACGATCCGATGAGGCCCCTGAGGTAAAAATCAAGGCATCATAAAAGGTCTTGAGTTCTTCAACGGTGATATCTTTGCCAATGGTGACATTTCCAAAAAATTGGAAGGCCGGGTTGCTGGCAATTTTCTCATATACTTTGGTTACATTCTTGATCTTCTGATGATCAGGTGCCACCCCACTGCGCACCAGTCCAAAGGGAACTGGAAGTTTTTCATACATATCGACAGTCAGGGTTTTATCAGATTTAAACAAAGCCTCAGCGGCGTAAAAGCCACTGGGACCAGCGCCAATAATGGCAACTCTTAAAGGGCGTTCGGGGGTTCCTAAACTCATGATACGAATTCCTCAATCTTAATATCAGTTCAAAAAATGTCTTGCCTTTTATCAGGGAGAATCTCCTCCGGCAAAGCATTTGCCGATCGGCCAAAACACTTCTGTCAGTTTACACCAATTTTATTTGTAATTTTTGCACTTGGGGTGTTGATTTAATATTTTAAAAGACCTATAATCAGGGTAAGGAAGTAAAGCAAACAAAACCAAAGACCACATTTTGAGAGTTATTTAGAACTCTATTTAGCAATTTAGTAGTCTTTCTGTTTTGATCGCTTTTTTTCGGAACGGATCGCGTTATGAATTAGGGCTAAACACCTAAGCAGATTGCCCGCTAAGTGGCAAAGAAATGCGTACCCCGACCGGGCACTTCCGACCGATGCCCATTTTTTCAGACCAATAAAAGGTTTGTGAAAATGGGCATTCTCCATTTTGCCAGAATGGGCAGATGAAGCGTTACAATGGCAGAAACAGAACTCTGCCAAAGGAAAACAAAGATGGTTCTCAGTGGCCCCTTTTTTTATGATGATCCGCAAGTCTTTTCAAACTATATGAGCCGTCGAAACAGTGAAACCAGCGCTAATGACACCCTTGAAAAACCTATCTTAATGGAATTGCTTCCCCCCCTTGAAAACAAAGATATTCTGGATTTAGGTTGTGGTGAAGCCACCCTGGCCGCTGAATTACTCAAAGCCGGAGCCCAAAGTTATTTGGGGCTGGATGGTTCCGCCAATATGGTCAAACTGGCGCAACAGGAACTGTCTGGAAAAAAAGCGCGGGTGGAGCAGGCTTTTCTTGAAAACTGGGATTATCCTACTGAAAGCTTTGATTGTGTCATTTCAAGATTGGCCTTCCACTATATCGAAGATATTGAAGCCCTCTTTGCAAAAATTCAGACCACCCTGCGCAAGGGAGGGCATTTCGTTTTTTCTGTTGAACACCCTGTGATTACTTCGCATCAAATCAGCATGAAAGAAGGAGGCGCTCGTCAAGACTGGCTTGTAGATCGCTATTTTCACACGGGCAAACGCGAATATCCGTGGTTGGGCGCCCCGATTCTTAAATACCATCGTACCGTCGAAGATTATTACCAGGCCCTGCGCAAATCAGGTTTCCAAATCCTGGATTTGCGCGAATCCAAACCCCGCCCAGAACTGTTTCAAAACCGCAAACTCTATGAACGCCGGATGCGTGTTCCGCTCTTCCTGCTGCTGAAAGCAGAAAAACCATGACCCGCTGGCCCGCCGAATTTAAAGCCCAAATGCAAAAACTTCTGAATGAAAAGACAGAGGCTTTCTTTGCCGCGCAAGCACAACCCGCTCCTGTCAGTCTGCGCATGAACCCCTCAAAACTAAGGATCTCCTCAGCGCAAGACAATCTTCACCAGGTGCCTTGGTCTCAAACCGGGCTTTATCTTTCCGAACGCCCTGTATTCACCTTGGATCCCCGCTTTCATGCCGGAGGTTATTATGTGCAGGACGCTTCTTGCATGCTACTTGAAGCCATCTATTTACAACTGCCTTTCAAAACTGAAGCCCTGAAAGTCTTGGATTTGTGCGCCGCACCCGGCGGAAAATCAACCCATCTTGCCAGTTTGATTTCTCGAGAAGCTTGGCTGATCGCCAATGAGGTAGTGCCCGCCAGAGCCCGCATTCTGGCTGAAAACATTGCCAAATGGGGTGCAGAGAATGTCTTTGTCAGTCAGAATCAGGCCAAGGACTTTCAAAAACTGCCCTTTCAATTTGACCTGATTCTTGCCGATGCCCCCTGTTCAGGAGAAGGGCTCTTTCGCCGCCAGACAGAGGCACTCGAAGAATGGTCGCCGGCACAGGTCCTGCAGTGCGCCACGCGCCAAGACCAAATTTTAGAAGAGATCTGGCCCTGTTTAAAACCCGGCGGGCTCTTGATTTATAGCACCTGCACCTGGAACAGCTCAGAAAACGAAATGCTGCTTCAAGCCTTTCAACTGAAGCATGATTTTGAAAACCTGGAAATGCATTTTCCCCCAGAATGGGGAATTGACTGTTCAAAGGAAATGCCACTATATCGCTGCTACCCCCACCGTTTAGAAGGAGAAGGGTTTTCATTCAGCGTCTTGCGGAAGCCTGAATCTACGCCCCCCCACTCTCACCCCCCCAAGGAGTTGAAACGCCAGCAAGCAAAAAAATCTGAAGCCCCAGTCAATCGGGTGCATCTGGCTCAAGTCACTGAATGGGTTCAAGCAGCTGAAGCACAGGATTTTATAACCGAAAAAGAGCAGATCTGGTATTTACCCTCACGCTTTGCCCATGAATTTCAGGAACTGAATAAGGCCTTAAAATTGCTCTCAAAGGGCATCTTCAGCGCTGAAATCAAAGGAAAAGATCTGATTCCAGCAGCCCCTTTGGCCCTGTATCCAGGACTCAGGTCAACAAACTTTCAAATTCGAGAACTGAGCCTAGAGGAAGCGATTGCCTATCTCAGCCGAGAAGCACTTCCCGGCCAGGGAAAAGGCTGGCACCTTTTTTGCTACCAGGGCTTGGCACTGGGATGGGCCAAAGCAACGGCCACCCATTTTAACAATGCCTGGCCCAAGGAATGGAAAATTCGCCAACGCTTCGCCAATATTCAACTTGAAGAAAATTTAAGTCACTTGCCTGACTTTCAGTCAATTCGAACTTAAGCCGCTTTGGGTTAGCGTCACTTCACACTTAAGCCATGAAAAAAGCCCCTTGATAGAGGCTTTTTTATAAGATTGAAATCAGCGAATCAATTGCAAGGTATCATCCACTGTACTGTTAAAGACAGACATGACTTTACCGATCGCACTGTAGAGTTTTTGGGCCAGAGAGAGCTCTGGCACAGCCAAAGTCAATGAAGCGTTGGAACCTTCCAGGGCAAATTGTTTAAGCGCTCCAGAGGCGCGTCCATCGATAGGTGTCGTGGCCGTCGCACCGACCACATTGTTGGGATCCGAAGGCAAACGGAAATGTGTGGCCCCAAATTCAGAAAACTCCATAAACTGTGGAGTGGTAATCTGTACCAGACCAGGAGTCGCTGCTGCTGTGCTGAGAAGAAAAGTAGGATCGGTCATTTGGGTCGGCGTCGCCCTGACCAACTCAACATCAGCCGGACCATTTTTAAAATTAAAACCTGTCGCGCAATTCACAACATAATTGCCATAACTGTCTCGAAGATAGTGAAAACCATCTGCTTCTAGAGGCCCCCAATGAAACTCACCATCACGCGTAGCCAAAAGTGTCGAGAAATTTTGTGCTGTTCCCAATACATTTAAGGCACCGCTCACGCGCCTGTCCACCAAAAAGAAATTATCACGTACTTTTTCTACAGCGAAATGGGTAATTTCGTTAGAAGCAACCACGGTACCGGCACTGAAATCGATAGAAGTCTGTACAATGCCAAGCGTTTGCTCCCCAATGCTGGTTCCCATCATGGGGGATGCAGTATTGGCGTTCTCTACAACACCAATCCCTTCGAACTTGGTTTTGGATTGCTTAAAACCGACACGGCCTGCGCCACCCATATTGGCATTGATATTTGAAATCCATGTATCGATTGTGATCAGGGATTTTACAGCGCTGAAACCGATATCTCCGATACCCATACTGCTATCCTTCCTGGCTGAATTGAAGTGAATCTTTTTGGACAACTCAAGGCAAAAAATTTGCCATAGGTTTTATTATAGCTTATTTTCGCAAGAAAAAAAGCTGCCCTGAAACTCAGGGCAGCCTCAGTGAGCTGCATAAACCCTCAAAACTCTAGCTTGCTTCTAGCTTGCAGCCTTGTTCGGCTTTGAACCTTTGGGGTTCATGAGTTTTATTCTATCGCCTCAGAAACCCAGCCCACAGATCCCTGCTCACAGGCAGAATGTGATCTTCGTCAAATTGAATGTGGTAAACTCCCAAGTGAAAGGGATGCATGACAGCGCCCTTGCGTGTGGTGCATCCCCCAAAACTTTGGAGGTACTTCACGATGCGTTGCAAAATAATTCAAACCTTAATAGCTATAGCACTCTTGGCAGGGTTGGCAAGTCAATCCCCCCTCAGAGCTGAAGAATATCCACCGGCCTTAAACTACGATGATTTTATTGAAGCCGTCAAACTTGACACGCAAAATGCAAAACTCTATTTTGCGAACAAGGTCTTGAGCGTGCATGTCTATCTTCCCGGAAGAAATGTCCAGGTAAGAACTGATATCGCAGACAATAACGGAACACTTCTTTTGAGCAGCGAGCATCTTCACACCTATAAAAATGGTGCTGCCCTGGGTGAAATCAATACCTGGCAAAACGCCTGCGAGGGCGGGAAATGTATCTCAAGCCCCAATTCAATCACACTTAAACCCGGTTTGTATTGGATGATCTTTTCTGAAAAAGGCAAAATCTTTTCGGCTGAATGGTTTGAAGTCAGATCCTATAAACAAGGAGAAGGTCGTTTCGCCAAAGGAGAAGTCTTTTACAGTTATTTGCCCCAAACTCAGATGGCCCGCTTCCATTTTGCCTCAGATGGTCAATTATTGATCGATGCTGGGTTTGCGGGAGAAAAAGAAGTGGGCGATCAAAGCTCAATCACGAAAAAAATGCTGGTCACCTTAAAACACAATGGCAAAGTTTTTGCAAAACAGCCGGGCAAAGAACCCCACAATATTACTCTTTACCCCTATACCACTCTTGAAACCCTTCCGATCAGCAAAGCAGCCAATAATTCAATCATTAAAAAAGCCGACCTGAAAGACGGCAATTATGAATTGGAGATTCAATTAGATGGCAAACTCTACCGAAAATTTATTTTTCAATGGAAAGGTGGGAAATTCGTGACACAGGGTCGCCAAAAAGACAACATGCGCCCAACAGAACAGATGATTGTCTCTGAAAATTCAAGCTGGTTTTGGAACAGCCTGACGCAAGAGCCAAAACGGATAGTTCCTGCCATCGATCTGAGTAAAACAGCTGAAGGAAGCCATTAAATTTTAGCCTAAGACTCAAACTTCCGAATGGGAATCCTGATATAATAGACACCTAAATACCAGGGTTTAACAGATCTATCAGGATTCCTCAGTGGAAGCAAACCCAGAAAAAAACACAGTTGAATTGAATCGGGAACGCTGTAAAGGCTGTTATCTTTGCCTGAACATTTGCCCGAACGCACTTTTCTCAATTGATAAAAAAGCCAATAAAAATGGTGTTTTTCCTGTTTTGATGGAAAATGCAGATTATTGTTTGAACTGCCAACGCTGCGTAGAAATCTGCCCCGATCAAGCCTTGCTCTCTCCGGGTCACAGTCAGCTCAACTGGAGTGGAATAGTCTACTGGGCCAGCTTTCAATGGCATCAATTCCACTTGCAACGCAGGGGAAAATACAAAACATGATCGTCAAGAACCATCTGCGTCCCATGGCCGGCTACCAGGTCGTCATTGAAGCCGCTCTCAAAGCAGGGGCGCGTTCTTATTTCGCCTCTCCCTCTCCTTACCACGCCCTGTTGCTCAATGAAGGTGCACATCGCTTTCAGGAAAACCACGGCAGTTTTATTCAGGCAGAAAGTCCTGCTGCCGCCCTCTCCATGGCCTATGGAGCAGCTTCAGTCGGAGCTCTGCCTCTGGTCACCTGCAATGAACAGGATTTTCTATCCATGCAAGAGGTTTTAAGTTACGCCTGTCTGAATCAAAAAGCAATGGTCATCGTAGTGCTTGCCAATGGGGCGCCAGGGCAACAGAGCAATCAACTCTCATTTCAATCTTTGCGCTATTTCTTTTCACCCATGATGGGTACAGGCCAACCTTTGCTGACACTTTTGCCTTCCTCTCACCAAGAACTCTGGAATCTTACCGGACGCGCGTTCAGCCGTTCACTCGAACGATCTCAGCCCGTACTTCTGCTGATGGATCCGCTGCTCTTACAAGCCGTATCTGAAGTACGAATGACATCCCATACTTCGACTTTCCGCCAACACAAGCTGAACACGCTTGAAAATAACGAGCGACTGGCACTTGATTTAGAGCAAGAATTATGGGATCAGGATTCAAACCATCTGCTCAGTGATCTTCCAGAAAGCCCGAAAATCCTCTGGCTCGCCGCAGGCCTCTTGGGACATTGGATTCAGAATTTAAAAGAACCCGATTGGGGCACCCTGATCCCCCAAAGCCTCTCCCCCTTTCCAAGCAAAGAGCTCCGAAGACAGCTCAGGGAATATCCTGAGGCTGAAGTTTTCTTGGTTGAATACAAAGATACTGCCTGGTACCGACAGGTTCAATCCTTTTTTACCGATCTGAAATTTCGCCAACTGAGTTTGCCCTCCCCCCCCGAATCTGTCGGATTAAAAACCCAGTTAAAAAAGGCCTTGGAGCAAACAAATTGATGTCAGAATTTGAAACTCCCTATTGCCCCGGTTGCTCTCACAGTCATTTACAGGGTTTGCTTGCTGAAATTTTTTCAATCGAGACCTGGAAAGATCGTTTGGTGGGCGTGGTTGGCCCGGGTTGCAGCCAAGATTTGGGAACCCATTTTCGAATCCCCATCATTTCATCGCCCCCTGGAATGGCACCCGCAGTTGCAGCAGGCATGAAACGAACCAGCCCTGATCGCCTGGTCTTTACCTATCAGGGAGAAGGGGATTTGGGCAGCAGAGGTCTGGATGCTTTGATGCATGCTGCATTGCGCGGAGACTCGATTACCGTGATCTGCCTGAACAATCAGGTAATGGCAGGTTCAGGGGGGCAAATGAGCGTCAGCTCCCGACCCGGTCAAATTACAACCTCAACCCGCCTGGGACGCTCTACCGCCCGTTCAGGCAAAGCCCTGCGTTTGGCTGAAATGGTCGCACGTCTGCCAGGTGTTGCCTTTTCACAACGTGTTGCCTTGCATACCCCTGATTTTGTCAAAAGAACCCGCCTGGCTTTACGTGAAGCCTTTCATTTCCAAGAAAACGGACAAGGACTTGCTTTTATTGAAGTCATGGGAATGTGCCCTCCCTATTGGCACGAAACGCCAGAAGAAGCACGTCTGACACTGGATAAAACCCTTTTGAAACATGCACCCGCGGGCATCTTCCGCAGTGTGACCCTGATTCGCTGAAATCCCATGGAAAACCAACCCCATTATCGGATCTGGATCAGCGGCAAAGGCGGCCAGGGTATTAGCTTTTTGGGAGATTTGCTGATTCATGCTTTTATTGCGGAAAAAAAACATGCGCGCTTAGAGGTTTCATCAGAATGGGCGATTCGCGGCGGTCTGGTGATCGCCCGTGTTTTTGCAGATCCCGCACCCGAAGCAACCTGGGCAGCCCCTGAAAACTTTAATATTTTACTTTCTCTCGATCCTGGCGCAAAATGGATTCCTGAGGCACGAGATACTGAAGCCCTGATCCTGAACAGTTGGGATTCTGGAGCCTACGCCTTGGCGCACCAGCACAAGGCCCAGCAAATGCTCAATCTGTTAATGCTTGGCTATTTACTGAGTAAATGCCCCCTCTTTTCAGAAGACACAGCGGCATGGGCTTTAAAACAAAGTTTGGGACCGACCCGCTTAAAAGCCATGCCCTTAAATCTTGAGATGCTTGAATTCGGAGCACAATTAGCTTAAATGGAAGATATTCACGAAATAAAACCCTTGATGAACCTGGACTTTCCCTGGTTGCCCTTCCTGGCCACCCTCAGTCTCATGATTGGCTTGATTTTACTCGCAGCCTGGATACTTCTGCGAATTTTGCGTGGCCGCAAAGCCCCAGAATCCGATGAGGCGCACGAAGAAAACATCAAAGAGCCGCAGACCGTCCGTGATGAAGCTTTGGCTGCACTTGAAAAACTTGCAAATTCAAATTGGATTCGTCAGGAACAGTCCAAACTTTTTTATTTGGAACTTGAAGCAATTTTCAAACACTTTTTAGAGGGTTTGCATCTACAAGCCGTAAGCAGTTTTACAGATCAGGAACTTAAAGATTTTCTCAAGCAATTGCCTCAGGTAAGCTGGGAAAATTCAGGTTTTGAAACCCTTTTAAATCGTAGTCTGATGGCACGTTTTGCCAAAGGGCAGGTTTCAGGTCAGGCCATGCAAAATGATCTGGAAAATCTGCGCAAATTTATTCAAACTTACGCAGAACAAACAATCCCCTGACCCCAGATTTGGGGTCAGGGGAAATAAGCTAGACCCTTGCCAATTTTTTTTGAAAAAGCGTATTCCAGCTTTTGAAACTGCGGTTTTCCCAGGCATGCTGGTGATAGACATAGCTTGCAAGCAAAGGCAAAGTCAACGTCAGTTCAGAAAACACCATCTGTTCATGAACCGTATCCACTTTTCCCCAGGAGCAGGCCTCTTTTAAGGTCGATCCTGAGAGTGCAC
Organism: bacterium (Candidatus Blackallbacteria) CG13_big_fil_rev_8_21_14_2_50_49_14; assembly: GCA_002783405.1. NCBI lineage: Bacteria > Candidatus Blackallbacteria > bacterium (Candidatus Blackallbacteria) CG13_big_fil_rev_8_21_14_2_50_49_14. The sequence continues at coordinate 47,341 of PFGG01000073.1, forward strand.
CATCCCGCTCATCCGCCACGGTCAATTGAATTGCATATTTATGCATACTGACTTCTTTGCCTAAAATATCTGCAGCCACAACGACATCTTGGGTAAAGTTCTTGGGCACACCGCCAGCCAGCATGACCAGCCCGGTTTCAGCTGCAGCGATTTTGATCTGGGTCAGTTCGCGAAAATCGCGCACTGAATCAATTGAAACATGCTGATCTGGATTTTTTTCCTGATGGTAGACCAGGCCAAAACCGGCACTGCAATCAGAGAAAGCAGGCACAAAAATCGGGATATTCAACTCAGCAGCCGTGCGTACAATTGAATCTTCGCCCAAATCCTTTTCAATCAGATACTGGCCCATGGCATGAATAAATTCACGCGAAGACCAGGCACGGGGTTCCAATTGATCGGCAATCTGAGCAATCGTATCATCACAGATCCGCAACTGATCCTCATCGATATAAGTATCATAGATGCGATCAATGCCCAGCTCACGCATATTCTGATCATCGACAAAAGGTGAGCCCTGCCAATGTTTAAAACCAAGGGCCTCAAAGAAATCCTGATCGACAATATTTGCACCAGTCGAAACAATCACATCGACCAGACGATTTTTAAGTAAGTCCACAATAATTTTTTTTAAACCCGCACTGACCAAAGACCCTGCCAGGGTGAGGATAATCGTACACTCCTTGTCTTCAACCATCTGTTGCCAAATATCGGCAGCACGGGCCAGATTTCTCGCCTGAAAAGCCATGCCACGATAGGCATGGATTAAAGGTGAGGCATCAAATTGAGTGATATCCACATGTTGCACGGGATTTTTTAAATACTCTGATTTCTGCATATTATTTTCCTTTAGATTCTTGAAGTGCAATGATTTTATAAACCAGCTTGGCGGCTAAAAAATGAGAGGGGAAGGTATTTTCCCCAGGGCAAAGTTCGACGATATCGAAGCCAATCAGGTTTTTCTGCTGGATCACTGCTGCCAGCAAATCAAGGGTGGGATACCACAACAGGCCACCCGGTTCTGGGGTGCCCGTTGCAGGCATAATCGAAGGATCCAGGCCATCCAGATCGATCGTAAGATACACATTTTCATCCAAGGCATCCACAACCTCCTGGATCCATCCGGGTGTCCGATGGATATAGGCGGCTGTAAAAATTCGTGCCTGGCGAATATTCTCCAGCTCAGAAATATCCATGCTGCGAATCCCAACCCCCACAGGGCGGGCCCATTCTTTCATACGGGCCATGGCACAGGCATGGTTATAGGCGTTGCCCTCATAGCTTTCGCGCATATCAGAGTGCGCATCGATCTGCAAAACGGAGACGGGCCCTTGAACCCGTTCACAACAGGCTTTGCTCGAGCCGATTGGAACACAGTGATTGCCCCCCAGGGTAATCAAAAATTTTCCATCATCCAAAAGACGGTTGGCACGTGCCAAAACCTTTTCAAAAAGCAGATCTGGACTGTCTTTACAGATCAAGGGAGCATCGGTAAAGATGCCTGCCCGATAGGGCTCACTATCCGTTTCAAGATCGTAAAGTTCCATATGGGCAGACGCTTCAAGAATCGCGTCGGGCCCTTTTTCTGCGCCACGCAGCCAGGTACTGGTCTGGTCATAGGGAACTGGAAGCACCGCATAACGGGACGTGGCGTATTGGCAATATTCTGCTTCCAATCCCCCGAAAACGGGGGCCATCAAACAGATCCCACAAGCTCACGCGCAGGAGGCATTAAAGCACTGCTGCGGGGGAAATCATGTCCCCGTTTGAGCATTTGAATCGTAGGTTTTTTAGACTCAAAGAGTTCGATCAAATATTTTTCTGCAAAAGTGTAATCAAATGGCTTACAGGAAAATAAATCGATGAATACGTAATTTTTTTCTTGAAAAGTATGGATTGAAATATGACTTTCGGCAATTACCACAAATCCGGTAATTCCTTTGTCTTCTGGAACAAGCCCCTGGTATTTAAAGACATAGGGCTGGGTGATTTTTGTCATCCCTATTTTATCGGGAAGATTATTTAATATATCGAAAACAAGGTCAAAATCCTGAAGTTTTTCAGGATTACAGTCATTGAGATCGAGAGTCAGGTGTGGACCAAAGAAATCGGTTTTATCCATTTTAAGCTCCTATAAATCATAAAATAAGTTTTCGCCTTTCGAGCGTGTTTTTTACAAGATTATATGATAGCAAATCCAGGCAAAAATAAAAGTATTTTCAAGAATAAATTTTTATTTTTTGTGAATATCAGAGGGATATTACGAACAAGTAATATGCTTAAAAAATATATTTTTCATTCTCTTTCACATCAATACTCTATTTTTTATTAAATTAATACCCATATCGACATCAAAAGCTCGCTATTTCAGATGCCACAAGCGATATGGTAAGGTTAAGACTGAGGAAAGTCATGAATAAAAAAAATAATTTTCGGCATTCCAAAATTCTCCTGGTCACTCCCCGTTTCCCACCCGATGTCGGAGGCGTGGCCCAAGCTGTCTGGCGACAAGCACAACAACTTTCAAATCAGGGACATACCGTCAGTGTCTGGGTCAACAGTCCTGGCCTGCACCCCGAATCCCCCCCCTGTGAAGTGTTGCGCTTTCGCTCAGTTGAGGAAACAAATCCTATCCTGATTCTAAAAAAGCTTGAAGAAGCGCCCCCTGATTTGATCCATGCCTATTATCTCAGCGCCACTGCCCATCTCAGTCTGGAGTTGGGCAAGGCATTCAAAATTCCTGTCATCCTCAGTGCACGAGGAAACGATTTGGATCGGGATCTTTGGTTCCCACACAAACGATCAGAGCTTTTGTCATGGCTTCCCCAAGCGCAGGGGCTGAGCGGCGTTACCCAAGCACTGACAAAAAAGCTAAAGGTTTTAGTCCCTCAAAATGAGTGTATTCGTTGGGTTCCCAACAGTGTCGACCCGCTCAAATTCAAGCCTCTGCCCCGAGAAAAAGCAATTGCAAAAAAATTCAAAATTCCCACCCAAGGTCAACGCTTGGGTTTTGTAGGGGAACTGCGTCAGAAAAAAGGAGAGGCGATCCTTTTGCTCAGTTTTGCAACCCTTGCCAAGGAGTTTCCTGAGCTTTCACTGATTTTGATTGGCACAGTCCGTTCAGGAAAAGACAGCGAGTTGCTGAAAATCTTTTTATCCCAAAACCCTGAACTGAAAAACCGCATTTTTCACATTCCCAATCAGGCCCCTGGTGATCTGCCCCCCCTTTATGCCTGGTTAGATGGGGTGCTGTTTCCTTCCCTGCAGGAAGGACTCTCCAATGCGGCACTGGAAGCACTCAGTTGCGCACGCCCCGTGATTGCAACCGAGGTGGGGGGGTTTCCCGATTTGATTCACACGGGGCAAGAGGGACAACTGATTCTCCCCTATCAAACTGAAGCCCTGATTGAAGCCTGCCGTGAACTCTTGAAAAACCCTGAACAGGGCAAAGCCTGGGGTAAGGCTGGTCGAAAAAAAATCAAAGCCTATTTCAGCCCTGAGCAGGAACTCCAAAACTGGCTTACGCTCTATTCAGAAGTCTTGGCTCAATTCTAAAAGATTTTCAAGCTATGTTAGGATCACAAAAAAAGGAGTTTTTATGGTTGAGCTTGCGCAAAGGCATCAAATCGCATTGCATATCTATTACCCTCGCTAAAGGATTTTCAATACGTGAAAACAAAAACTGTTTACATTCAAAATGATTGGCAAGGAAAGATGCTCAAGCCCAGAGAAACAGTTTTTATCAAACTGAAACTTTTGCCAACAGGCCTCGAAGTGGAAATTCAAGCCCCTTATTTTGCGGATCCAGAACCTTTAGCCCCCCCCGGCAGTTGTGATGGGCTCTGGGATTATGAAGTGGTTGAACTGTTTATTGCCCATGGGGATCAGTATACAGAATTGGAGCTGGGCCCCCATGGGCATTATCTGTTACTCCAATTAAAGGGCATTCGCAAGGCCCTCACGCGGAATTCACAACTGACGTATCATTGGGAAAAATCTCAAGAAATCTGGTCTGGAAAAACGTTGATTCCGATCGAACTGCTGCCGCCAGAACCTTGGACCTTCAATGCCTATGCGATTCATGGAGTTGATGAGGAAAGGACGTATGCAGCACTTTTTGCAGTGCCTGGAGACGAACCCGATTTTCACCGCTTGCACTGTTTTCAAAACCTGGATTGGGATTAGGTGCCCAGTTCCCAACCCAATTGGTAAATTTCCTGTTCCTGGGTACGGGTATGAATTTGAATTCCCATGGCCTGCAGTTTGAGGCGCGCCACTTCTTCGTCAATATCGCCTGGCACTGCGTAAACTTTCTTTTCGAGCTGACCCAAGTGTTTGACCAGATATTCCAGAGAAAGGGCTTGATTGGCAAAACTCATATCCATTACCGAAGCAGGGTGACCATCCCCACAAGAAAGATTGATCAAACGCCCTTGGGCCAAGAGAAACAACCGTTTTTCGGGTAGCTGATAAGCTTCCACCAAGGGGCGAACCTCTTCTTTCGAGCTCGCCATTTCTTCAAGGGCCTGAATTTCGATTTCAGAATTGAAATGCCCTGCATTACAGAGAATGGCACCATCTTTCATCACTTCAAAATGGCTGCGGCGAATCACATTCAAATCTCCGGTGGCAGTGATAAAAATATCGCCCAGCCCCGCAGCCTGATCCATATGGGTGACAAAGAAACCATCCATGGCCGCTTCAAGCGCATGTAAAGGATTGACCTCAACCACGATCACAACGGCTCCCAAGCCTTTGGCGCGCATGGCCACCCCTTTACCACACCAACCATAGCCACAAACCACCAGCGTCTTACCCGCCAGCAGGATATTGGTAGAGCGCATCAGGGCATCTAAAGTACTTTGACCTGTTCCATAACGGTTATCAAAGAGATATTTGCTTTTGGCATTGTTGACAGCCATGACGGGAAACTGCAAAACCCCATTGCGGGCCATGCTGCTCAGACGGGTCACACCTGTGGTCGTCTGTTCGGTTCCCCCAGCAATTTCAGGTAATTGTGAGGGGCGCTTTTTGTGCAATTCTGAGATTAAATCCGCCCCATCATCCAAAGTGAGATGCGGATGAGCATCTAAAACCGCATTGATATGTTTGTAATAGGTGATATTGTCTTCTCCACGTCGGGCAAAAACAGGAATATCCAATTCACAGGCCAAGGCCGCAGCCACATCATCTTGGGTACTGAGCGGATTCGAGGCACAAAGCGTAACCTCAGCCCCACCGGCTTTCAGTGTGCGCATAAGATTTGCTGTTTCAGGGGTCACATGCATGCAGGCACCTACACGGTAACCTTGAAGGGGAAGACGGGATTCGAAGTCTTGTCGAATTTGACGAAGGACCGACATTTGATTATCAGCCCAGAGAATTTTACTCATTCCCGAAGGTGCCAATTGAGGATCGGTGATATCGTAGGCCACCAAGGGAACTCCATGAAAAAAAGATAACAAAGAAAAACAAAATACCCGTAAGGGGATTCGAACCCCTGTCGCCGCCGTGAAAGGGCGGTGTCCTAGGCCTCTAGACGATACGGGCAGGTGGTGAGCCATCCGCGACTCGAACGCGGGACCCATTGATTAAAAGTCAATTGCTCTACCAACTGAGCTAATGGCTCATGTTACCACAGTTGTTTCGGGTTGTCATCAGGTTTTAAGAGCTGATTTTTAAGAATCTGAACTTAGCGCCTAGAGTGCGTTAAGCCGTTTTCTTGTCCGAAACATAGGTTAGTATAAACGATGGTTATGCCGGGTGCAATAGGAATCAATCCAAGAATCTTATTTTTCCTTTAATAAAATTTAATCAAGAAATTTAGATTATTTCTTCTCAGTTTAAACTTCTCAAAGCCATTCTGGGGCATTCTTAAGCTCCCACAAATGGGTTTCTGATTGAATCAGCCACTGTCTCTCGTTTTCAGAAAGCAGGTCAAGCAGTTCAGGTTTTTCAAGCCAAACACAGGCAGGTTTTTCAGCCATTTGAGCAAAAAAAACTGCTGCAAAAATTAAGTTTGGCTCAGAGACACAGAGCGCCTGCCAATCCAGTCTCTGGAGTAAATGCTCAAGAAACTGTAAATTTTCAACAGGGTTGTGGGTTTGGCCCCAGAACAGAACAGAAACAGGATCTCGCACGAGCAGATGCGTGTCCCATGGACGCAAATCAGCACAGCCCAAAAGATGTAAAATGCGCCAATGCTCAGGCAGCTCTGGCAATCTCTGTGCTGATGAATTTGGGTAGGGCCCCAACCAAACTAATTGAGAAAATTTCTTCATGGCAACTCCATGTTATCATAGGGGCATGAGTGAAAATTGTCAGGCTGTGATTGGCTTTTTAATCCCTCGGCAGGCATGCAAAAACCTCGCTGAAACACACTGTGAAAATTGCAAAATACCCATTTGCGCAAAGCATACCCAGATAGATTCATCAGGTGCTCTGTGCCCGGTATGTGCCTTGCCCTATGATCTTAAGCATTTTAAGCTCAATGAGCAAATCCGCTTTAGCGCAGAAGATCTTGAACAGTTTTCAGAAGCCTGGCGCAAACAAAAAGGCCAGCAGGGCGGCTGGGTTGACTTTACCTGAACATCGGGTCTTGTTTTACGCACCAGGAGGGGGCACCGGCCATCTCAACCGGGCCTACGCACTGGCGCGAAGCTTAAAAAAAATAAGGCCCCATCTTTCCCCCTTGATCCTGACCAGTGCCCCCTTTTTACCGCCCCTGATTCAGGAAGGCCTGAGCGTCTTGCGCATGCCCTCTCCCACAGAACAAAACCAGTCAGGATTCTCCCTTCAGCTGCTTGAAACCCTGTGTTTAAAGGCCTCTCCCCAGGTCTTGCTGGTAGATACACACAGTGTAGGAATGAACGAAGACTTCGCTCAATTCTGGTCAAAATTCAAGGGGTATAAAATTTTTCTGCGCAGAGATCTTCAAACCCCGCTCCACACTGCCTATGACCAAAACTGGTTGCTTACACCTGCTGAAAAAGGCTATTTGGTCAACAGGGAAAAAAGTGAGCTTTTCGCGCCTGAGCTGGCGCGAAAAATTTTGAGAGCCAGCAGCAATCTCCCCCTGGTCTTGATCGCCCACAATGGCCCCCCCAGCGAAACCTATGCGCTGTTCATGCGACTTTGGCTGGCCCTCAAGCATGCTCCACTTGAACTGCGTTTTGCCTCTTTTTTATCCCCCCTGCCTGAACTAGCGGCATACTGGATACACTATTTTCCACTTTCAGAAATTTTGACTGGGGTCGATCTCTTGATTGGGGGAGGGGGATACAATTTAATTGCCGAAAGTAGGGTTTTTTCAAAAAAAATTCTAAGTTTTGCCTTTGAACGCCCCCTGGATCATCAGGCCGCCAGAATCCAACCCCATGAAATTTTGAATACAGAAGATTCACCCCAACAAATTCAAAGCAGGATTTTTTCTCGCTTAAAGGACGCACTTCCTGAGGCCAGCTCAGATCAGACAGCCCACCAACTTGCCCAGGAAATTTCTGACTTGCTTTGAGATATTTCTTGGCGCTTTCTGCATAAAACCATTCTGTTATTGCGCACGGGGGCAGTATACTGCAGGCAGTGCTGTTTCAGGAGCTTCGCATGCCCACTGATAAACTCAATCTGGATTTTTTACCACGCCATCTGACCTTGCTCTTAGAGCAGGAAAAAAAATCTGAAATTCAGGCGCTTTTAAGCCAATTCAGGCCTGAAGACGTCGCCGAAATTCTGCTGCAACTTGAAGAGGAACAGATCCGTCAGGTTTTGACCTGGATTGATGCAGAATTGGCGAGTGAATTGGTGATTCATATTGATTCAGATTATTGGCATGAGTTGCTGACGCCCCTGAATGAAACCCGTCTGGTTGAAATTATTGAAGAACTGCCCTCAGATGAAGCGGCCGACTTGCTGAATGAATTGGACGATGAACTCTCAGAAAAAATTCTTGAATCTCAGGCAAACTCAGAGTCTTTTCGCAATTTAAGCAATCTTCTGCAATACCCGGATGACGCTGCCGGCGCCTTGATGAATCCAGATATTGTCTATGTACCTGAATCCTTGAATACCGATCAGGCCCTGGCCATGATCCGCGAAAATATTGAATCCTTTAAAGATATCAACTATATCTATATCACCGATGAAAAACAGCGGCTCACAGGCGTTTTGCCCCTGCCCTCACTGATAGCAGCCCCCCACCAGTCCTTGATTGAAGAAGTCATGAGCCGTGATGTGATTGCCGTCGATGTCATGATGGATGAAGACGACGTGGTGGATATTGTACGCAAATATGAACTCATGACTGTCCCGGTGATCGATGTGCATCAACGCTTGATCGGCATTATCACCGTTGACGATATTATGGATGTTATGGAAGAACAGGCCGATGAAGAGGCCTATAAAATGGCTGCTTTGGGAGACCCTGACAATCAATCTTCAGCCTTTGAAGCTGCCATGGCCCGCATTCCCTGGTTATTGGTCTGCCTGGGCGGTTCTATGTCTGCTGGTACGATCATCCATCTCTACCAAAGTACCTTGGAGCAAGCCATTGTTCTAGCCTCTTTTATGCCCGCAGTCATGGGCATGGCAGGCAATACCGGCGTGCAAACCTCTACTCTGTTGATTCGCAATATGGGCGGGGGCCCCACTCCCCGCCATTTTCTCTGGCGCATGGTACTCCAAGAGTTTCGCACTGCTTTTGTGATTGGCTTACTCTGTGGCAGTATTGCCAGTTCCGTTGCGTTTTTCCTCTTTCATGCCAATCCTTGGATTGGTGGGGTTATTGGTCTGTCACTCTGTTTAAGTATTTTGTTCTCAACCTTTTTAGGAACCAGTATCCCCTTTCTGTTTCAAAAATTCTCAATTGACCCTGCTGTTGCCTCTGGCCCCTTTGTGACCACCATCAACGACTCAACGGCCCTGATCATTTATTTGGGAATCGCCAGTGCCATCCTTCCCTTTCTTCATTAGTTCTTAAACTTTTTTTATTGTCAGTATAAGAAAGAATCTCCAGTTTTCAGGCATAACTAAATTATTAATGAATGCGTAGAGGATATCCAATGAAAGTATTTGCCCGTCTGTCTTCCGCTCTGCTTGGCCTGACTGTTATGGTTGGTTGCTCTTCTCAAACTCTGCCTTTGGCACTCAATCCCGCACGTGTACCTGCCCAACTTGGCAGCATGAGTACGCGCGCAGCCAGCCCTCTTGCCAGTTCCCAGTTGATGGTCACAGACCATTTTACCCAATGGATCAAATCGCAACAGCCAAGCAACCGTCAAATCGGTGCTGCCTCTGAAGAAATTACGCAAGGCGCACCCGTAGATGGTCAAGCCGTAGACAAACTGCCTCCTGTCCAGGCCAAACCCTTTACCTATTTCACCTATGAAGCTTTGGACAATAACCTTTTCGGAGATTTAAACCGCGTATTAGACGCCCTTGAGTTGGTGGGCAGCAATTCACAAATGAACTTACTCGCTCAAACCGACAGCTATGGTGGTGGCAATACTGCCCGCTACTATATTTCTCCCAATAAAGAATTCAATGATAATGCGCCGATTGTAGCTTCTCCCTATGTCAAACTGGGGCCCGATGCTGAAAATTCAGGCGATCCCCGCACCCTCGCAAATGCCCTCAACTGGGCCTATAAGGCTTACCCTGCCCGCTATAACTGGTTGAATATCAGTTCTCATGGTATGGGTTTTGCAGGCATCGCCTATGATGACGCTCCTGAAGCCAGCATGAATATTATGAGTTTTGCCCAAGGTGTTCGCCAGGGCATGGGCGGCAAAAAGTTGGATATTGTCAGTTTTGATGCCTGTCTGATGGCGACTGTCGAAGTCGGTTCTGAATTGCAGGATGTCGCCAATATCATGGTCGGTTCTGAAGATTCCACCTATTATTGGGGTCACGGTTATGCACAGACCATGGCAAAAATTGCCCAAAATCCTGCTGCCATGAATCCTGATCAAATCGTTCGCTCGATGGTTCTGGATGTCCACAGCAAGGGCGCAGGCAACCAAACCCTGACGATTTCTGCAACTGACCTTCGCAAAATGAGCGCACTCGAACCTGAATTGGATTTGCTCGCTCGCGCTCTGCGCAAAGCATTGGCTGGCCCTCAGCGCGCCAATGTGATTCGCGCCATGCAACTTACCCGTGAGTTTCATCTGGGTGAAAATATTCCCTTCCGTGATCTCAACCGGATTCTGAATCTTTCCAAAACCAATATCCAAGATCCCGCTGTTGCACAGGCTGCAGATCGCATCAACAATGTCCTGTTCCGCCGTGGCCTGATCATGCTGGCCCGTCAGAACAAACTTGAAAAGGGTGAAGGTCGTGGACTTTCAATTTACCTGCCCACCGATGGCCAGGGTGTCAGCCAGACCTACCGCCAGACACGTCTGGCACGCTCAACCCAGTGGGACGAATTCCTGCTGGATCTGAACGCAGCAATTGCCACACCGGCCACCCGCTAAATTAAAAGTTTCCTTTTTATACTCTCTACGCTATTGGGGGCGAAATTTCGCCCCTTTTTCTTTTTTTGAAAACTGAGATTAAATAGCTCTCTGCTTTGACAAGCCGCCCCTGAGCTGGGGATAATGGAAATTAGCATTTTCTGGAAAGTGACTCCTATGGCAGAACAAAACGCCTCTTCACCGGTTTATTACGCAGACTATCTCAAGCTTGATAAAATTTTAGATGCTCAGAAACCACTCAGCAATCTTGAAGGCCAAGCTGCACATGATGAAATGCTTTTTATCATTATTCATCAAGCCTATGAGCTCTGGTTTAAACAGGTTCTTCACGAACTGGATTCAGTCATGGCATTCTTTCGCCAACCCACCGTCAGTGAAGATCAAATGGGAATTGCTGTCGCGCGTCTGGAGCGAATCATTGAAATACAACGCCTGATGCTGATGCAGATGCAAGTCTTGCAAACTATGCAACCCCTTGATTTTCTTGATTTTCGTGATCAACTCTATCCAGCTTCAGGTTTCCAGTCTTATCAGTTCAGGATCCTCGAAAACCGTTTGGGCTTAAAACCTGAACAAAGGGTGCCCTACCACCAGGGGCGTTACGATGCCAGTTTGGATGCGCGCCACCAAAATCTTTTGAAAACAGCTGAGTCTGAGCCTTCTTTGCTCGAACTGGTTGAAAAATGGCTGGAGAGAACCCCCTTCTTAACCTTTGGGGGATTTGACTTTTGGGAATCTTACCGCCAGGCTGTTGAAGCTCTTTTTGACGGGGATGCAGCAAGAATTTCAAGCAATCCCCTGCTGGGCAGTGAAGATATCCAACAACATTTGGCAAGACTCCACAGCACCCGTGAAACCTTTGCCACGCTTTTTTCTGAAGCACAGTATCAAGAACTCCAGCACAAAGGGGAGCGCCGCCTCTCCTATAAAGCCACCAAAGCAGCCCTGCTGATTCTGCTCTATCGAGAGCGCCCCATTCTTCATCTGCCCTACCGCCTGCTCAATGCCTTGAGCACCATCGACGAACTGCTGACCACCTGGCGTTATCGCCATGCCCTCAATGTTCAGCGTATGATTGGAACCAAAGTAGGCACCGGGGGCTCAATGGGCTTTGAGTATTTATTGCAGACCATGGCTTCTCACCGCATTTTTGGAGATTTTAATCAACTTTCCACCTTTATGATTCCCCGTTCAGCCCTGCCCGATCTGCCCACAGAAATTGAACGCCAATTGGGCTTCTTTTACCAGGGGGAACCCGTATGAAGACCCTCAGCCTGGAAGGAAAACGCGCACTTGTATGCGGGGCCAGCAAAGGAATTGGCAAAGCCGTTGCAATGCTTCTGGCTGAACGGGGTGCAGAAGTCGTCGCCGTGGCCCGCAATGCCAATACCTTAAAACAATTGGTAAACGAACTGCCCACACCAAATCATCAAGCGCACAGTTGGCTGGCTGCAGATTTCAGTTCGCCATCGCTTCTGGCCAGTGAATTGCAAACCTTTCTGGCCGGAGAAGCCCCCTTCCAGATTCTGATCCACAATACGGGTGGGCCTCCCCCCGGCCTTATTCATCAAGCGTCGCTGGAAGCTTTCAGTCTGGCGTTTGCTCAGCATCTGCTTGCGGGTCAAGTCTTGGTGCAGGCTTTACTGCCTGGCATGCAAGCCAGCCAATATGGCCGCATCATCAATATTGTCTCCACCTCTGTCCGTCAACCGATTCCTGGTTTGGGGGTTTCAAATACCGTGCGGGCTGCAGTTGCCGCCTGGGCAAAAACCCTGGCCGATGAACTGGCTCCCATGGGCATTACCGTCAATAATGTTTTGCCAGGTTTTACCCGCACCGAGCGCTTGGCTCAGATTATTGCCACCCGCGCAGAAAAACAGGGCCTCAGCCCTGAAGCAGTGGAGGCAGCCATGCTCGCAGAAGTTCCTGCTGGCCGTTTTGCTGAACCTGAAGAAACCGCTGAAGCCGTTGCTTTTCTTGCTTCCCAAGCCGCGAGTTATATTACAGGCACCCATTTACCCGTCGATGGTGGGCGTTTGAGGCCACTGTAAGTAAAGAATAATGTTTTCTAGCTTCAACTAAAAAACAGTGGCATTTCTTTCAAAAATTTAAAGATCTTCTGATGGGCCACAGGAATGGCCTGGGCTTGATTTTGACAGGGATCATGCCAGCTCCAATGGCCTGGCAAATCAGGGAAAGTTCTCTTTCCCAATTCTGGGATCGCCCAAATCTGCATTTCAAGCTGACGATGCGTTAAGGTATGTGAAACCGTTCCGATCGCTTGAGGTTCAGCGATCTGAAGCCCCGTTTCATTGAGAATCAGCGTTTCCAAACGGGAGAGATCGGATTCCCAGGGCAAGACCCATAATTGGTGAAAAATTCCACTTTCACGTTGTTGCCGCAACAAATATTTGCCCTGATACCGAATAAGAGCCACCTGCAAGTCTAAGCGCTTGATTTTGGTTTTACTGCTTTTAATAGGAAACTGCTCTGGATCAGCCTGAATTTTTGCCAAACAGCCTGTGTGAAGGGGGCAATCCTGACAGAGCGGATTGACAGGTTTGCAAACAGTGGCCCCCAATTCCATCAAGGCCTGATTGAAGTCTCCAGGCCGTACAGGGTCCAGTAAAATACGCACCTGTTGATCCAGCCAGCGTTGGGCGGGTGGCTTGTCAATCGGATCGGCATAGGCGTAGAGACGTGAAAATACGCGATTGACATTGCCATCAATCGCAGGTTCGCAGATATCAAAGGCAATGCTGGCAATCGCTCCGGCAGTATAAGGGCCGACCCCCGGAATTTTAAGCAAATCTTCAACCCGAGAGGGCATTTCTCCAGCAAATTCAGCCAGAACAAACTGTGCTCCCTTTTGCAGATTGCGGGCCCGACTGTAATAGCCCAACCCTTCCCAGAGTTTTAAGACCTTTTCGCTGGGGCTCTGGGCCAAAGCTTCAAGCGTGGGAAAGGCTTCTAAAAAACGTTTGAAATAAGGTTTAACGGTATTGACCTGGGTTTGCTGCAACATGATCTCAGAAACCCAAATCTGGTAAGGGTCTTTGCTTTCACGCCAGGGCATCTGACGCAATTCAGGCTGAAACCAGCCCAAAAGATTTGCTCGGAATCGCTCAGGGCTTAGTTTCATGAGTCCGCTGTAACTGCCAGAATATAATCGCGAATCGCACGGGCTTCGTCTTCATTGATGATTTTTTGCTGCAAATAGCGCAATAGAATGATTTCAATCGTGACGTTGTGGCGGTAAAAATCTGGCGCAATCAGCAAATGACACTGACCACAGCGTTGGATATAGACCTTTTTCTCTTTTTCTATACTTTCATTGCCCGGCAAATCAGCAGCCCGAATTTTGGGGGCAAAGAAATAGGTCAATAAACAGCCTGAAAGCAGGAATGTACTGAATAAAACAATGATGAATGGCAGGCGTTTCATGAAAAAACAGTGTAACACAGGCCAGACAGCTTTAGAGCGAGCGAATGAGAAGCGGCAGGAAGAACAAGCTGGTCTTGTTTTGATTCTGAATGATAAAATGGGGAATGCCCAATCTACCCCGTCGCAAAAGTTATAGCCCGATCGAACTGATTCAGGGAATTCAATCCGGCAATCGCACCCTTTTGTCGCGCGCGATTACACTTGCTGAAAGCAGTCTGCCGCATCACCAGATCCAGGCCCGAGAGGTTTTGCAGGCCCTTTTGCCCACTTCTGGGCAATCCCTGCGTTTGGGCATCACCGGAGCACCTGGAGCAGGAAAAAGCACCCTGATTGAAGCGTTGGGGCTGAAACTGCTTGAGAAAGGGCATAAACTGGCTGTTTTGGCAATAGACCCAAGTTCACAGCTCAGTCAGGGAAGCATCTTGGGGGATAAAACCCGCATGGAAGCACTGAGCCGCCATGAAAACTGTTATATTCGTCCGTCTCCCGCCAGTGGCCACCTCGGAGGCGTTGGCCGACATACCCGTGAAGCCATGCTGCTCTGCGAGGCAGCTGGCTATGATATTGTGCTGGTCGAAACGGTTGGGGTCGGTCAAAGCGAATATCTCGTGCGCTCAATGGTCGATTTTTTTCTGCTTCTGCTACTGCCGGGCGCAGGCGATGAGTTGCAGGGGATAAAAAAGGGAGTGATGGAAATGGTCGATGCCGTTCTGGTCAATAAAGCGGATGGTGAAAACCGTTTACGCGCCCAAGCTTCAGCCCAGGAATACCGCCTCGCCCTCAAATACCTTACACCTGCGACAGAAGGTTGGAAAGTTCCGGTTTTACTCACTTCTGCCTTAGAAAAAACGGGCTTGGAACAATTCTGGCAGGTCGTTGAAAACTTCAAGACCGAAACCAAGCAAAAAGGACTGTGGGAGAAACGCAGAAGTCATCAATTGCTTGAATGGTTTGAACAAGCGCTAATTGAAGAGCTCAAAACCCGATTTTTTCAGACGCCTTCTGTTCAAACCCTGCTTCCAGAGTTAAAAAGCCAGATCAGTCAGGGGCAAAGATTGGTTTCGGATGCGGTTGAAAAACTGCTAAACCACTGGCAAAAACCTGAAGAATCAACTGGGGGGTAAAGAAATTTCGACTTGGTGCTCCAATTCTGGAACATAGCAGGTCGAGCGATTCCTGCCGCCATGTTTAGACGCGTAAAGCGCAATATCTGCCTTTTCAATCAAACTTTCGCGACTGTCTGCCTGCAGTGGAAACTCAGCACACCCCAGACTGATCGTCACTTTCAAGCTTTGCCCTTCATATTCAAAATGTGCAGCTTCAATACTCTGCCGCAAACGCTCTGCCACCTGCCAGGCCCCCTGCAAATCGGTATCGGGCATGATAATCGCAAATTCTTCTCCCCCATAGCGGGCAGCAGTATCCACGCCATCGCGAATACTGTGCCCAACCAATGAGGCCACCCGTCTCAAAACCGCATCTCCAGCCTGGTGCCCATAGGTATCATTAAAACGCTTGAAATAATCAATATCAAAGAGAATCAAAGCTGTTTGCATCTGAAAACGCAAACTCCGTTTGAGTTCCTGCTCCAACATATCCTGAAAATAGCGGCGGATATAGAGACCTGTGAGCCCATCTGTAATAGACAACTCATACAATTCAGCATTTTTAATCGCAATTGCCACTTGTTTGGCAATATCCTGTAATTGTATCAAATCCTCCGCTTGAAAGCCTCCCGCTTTATTATCCAGGCTGATCACCCCCAAAATTGTCTCCTCTACCTGAAGAGGCAAACAGAGCAGATTGGCCAGGCGTTGATCCATTTCCTGAAAATGATAGGGCTTAAAGCGAGGATCCTGATGGGGGTCATTGCACAAAATGGCTTCTCCCGTTTGAGCCACATAGCCTGCAATGCCTTCTCCTATACTGAAAGATATCCGTTCATGCACATTGACCGGATGCAGATCCCGACGTGGGTCATAGACCACTTTCAAGAGCAATTGACCGGAGTCACGATCTACCAACATAATCGACCCCTGCTGGGCCTGAATGGCCTCAATCACAATCGTCAAGACCTGTAAAAGCAATTCATTGCCTGAACGCGAGATAATCGCCTGGTTGATTTCATCGCGAATCGTCAAATTCGAAATCATGAGTTCTTTTTCGCGCAAGGTTTGGCGAATCTCAAGGCGCATAGAATCCAAAGTCTGCGCCAAGACGCCAAATTCATCCTGTGATTCCAGTTGCACCTGGGTATCCAAATCACCCGCTTCAACTTTCTGAGACAAACGCACCAACTCCATTAATTTTGAGATAAAATTGCGCGAAAGCCCCAAAGCAATGATCAGGGCCAATACTATCGCAGCAAACTCAACAATCACAAGCACTTCCTTAATCGAAGCCATCATCTGATGCATCTGTGCCACACTCAAAGCGACGACCAGCAAATACTCCCCATTGCGTACAGAATGACTGACCGAAGAGAGCATATACGGCAAACTGCGGGAAACATGATTTTTTCTTTTGTCGGCCATGAGCATTTTCAAGAGCCCCTGAGAAGAGCTTTCATCAAGCGTTGTCGCCAAAACATGGCCCTCAGCGCCCGCTTGAACCACCATTACTTCAGTCCCTGAAATTTTGCGAATCTGGTCCACCAATTGATGTGAAACACGGAAAGAAATCCCCATCGCAGCAATCGGCCGTGGTTTGGAGGCATGGTAGAGTGGCAGGCTTGAGCAGATCAGCAGTTCGTCCCCCGCAAAAAACCGACTGTTCTTAAATTCACCTTTGAGGGCCGCCTGGATATGATCTGCGGGCACCAACTGTTTTGACTGCCGTGGTTCAGCCACCATCAACTGCCCGTTGGGGGCATAGATTTCAATTACTGCATCGTAAAGTTGAAGATTCAAATCCTGATACAAATCGCTTAAATGGTTGATCAAGGTCAGATAGTTATTGCTGTTCACGGCCTGAGAAACAGACTGTGACTGGCTGATAACCCGGGTTTTCAAAAAAAGATCCTGGGCATATTCTTCAAAGATATTGGAGGCCACCTGCGCCGAATCCTGCGCCTGTTGGGCAAACATTTCTTCCATGCGATGTTCTAAAAGTCCAGAACTCCAAATCGCAGAAAGCAAAGTGGGAAGCAAAGCTGCCAATAAAAAGAAAGCAGGCAAACGAAACCGAATCGACTTAATGAAAGTAATACGCATCATGACGCACTTTCTTCTGCAAATCTTGAAGTGCAGAATCGACCCAAAACTCAAGTTTTTCGGGTTCTTTAAAGCACTGCCCCAAAAGCCAGTTGAGCTCCTGCCAAACGTCTTTCATCAGGGGGCTGTTGGGCATGGGAAGACCTTTTTGAGCTTGTTCATAAAACTCCCGTTTGAGAGCAGGAATATCTGCCGACTGATACAGTTTCGCATCAACCGGCAGATTGTCCAAGTCTTGAAGGGCCTGTTTCTGAACCTCAGGACGCGCCACAAAATCTAACCAAACCTTGGCATGCTGATGTGACTTGCCCCAAGGATTCACGGCAAAGCCTTTGACCCCCACCAAGGGACGCAGAATCCGGTGTCCCTCAAGCGCTGGCAAAGCGCTAATAGCCAAAGGAATATGATTTTCTTGAGGTGCAGCCAGGGCCCAAGGCCCTGAAATCATCAGCGCAGCCTTGCCTGAACTGAAAAGATTCAAAGTAGCAGAAGCCGAAGACTGAGCAGGGACCAACCCCATTTTTTGCAAGGACAGCGCATAGCGAATCGATTGAATCAAGGGCTCACGCTTCAAGGCCAGATTCCCCTGAGAATCCAGAATTTTTCCCCCGAAGGCATGGAAAAAAGCGGCATGAAAATAAAAGTTCTGATTGTCGTACATCAAGGGAAAAACTGCCTCAGATTTTTGAATCGGTTGAATTTCCGCAAAACTTTTCGGAGCCTGGGGCAAGTATTCTGTATTACGAATCAAAGCAATGACTTGAAAAACAAAGGGTTGAGCATAATACTTTCCCTGGTAACCCAAACTTTCCCTTGAAAAAGCCAAACTGTTCGGATTGGGCTCTGTCAGTGAAAGCAAAAGTTTTTGCTCTGCCAATTCACCCACCCAATCACTCATCAGATAGAGCAGATCTGGCTCTCCAGATTCACGGGCTTCACCGGCATAACGCGGCTTCAAATCTGCAAAGGGCACAAAACGCAATCGCAGTTTGTACTGGGGGTTTTCGGATTCAAACTGACGCGCCAGGTGTTTGAAAAAGCGCATTTCTTTGTCATTGCTGTCCAACCACAGGTTCAGGACCACGGTTTCTGAAACCTGAGACCGACAGGCCAAAACCAGCACAAGAGAAATCAAAAACAGAAACAAGCCCCGGAACTTGGACATGCGCTTCATTCTGGCCTTTTTTATTTCAAGTATTATAACACCCGACTCCCAACCACTCTAAGTCAGAATTCTGCAAACAATAGGGGGATGTGTTCAACTGCTCAATCCGGTAGGTCTTCAATACTTCATACAGACTGACCTCCAGCAACTCAGGCAAAAGCCCCAAACTATAGGCCAAAAATCCCAAAACGCGATGTGATGCGATTCCTGAATGACGCAGCGCATGCAGTGTTAAATCTCCCTTTCTTTTCGAAAGCCGGTTCCCTTCTGAATCCAGCAAAAGAGGAAGATGCAAAAATTGAGGGGGGGGCTGCCCCAAGGCCTGATAAATAACAATTTGCGCGGCAGTAGAAGGCAGCAAATCATCCCCCCTCACCACCTCTGTAATCTGCATGGCCAGATCATCTGCAACGACCGCCAGTTGATAAGCCCATTCGCCATCCGCTCTGCGCAGAATAAAATCGCCCACTTCAAAGGCTTGCGGGCCCTGCAAGGCATCATGAAAAGAAATTTTCTGCTGGGGGCCTCGAAAGCGCAAACTTGGCGTTTTGCCTTCCTGCTGTTTGCAAAAGCTTAAAATCTGGTTTAACTCACGCTCTTTCAGGCCATAGCCTTCTATTGGGCCGTGGGGGGCGCTGGCAATTGCCTGAACTTCTTTCCGGGAAAGATAACAGGGGTATACCCACTCCCTGAGCTGGGCCAAGACTTCTGCATAATAGGCATGTCTTTTGCTCTGGTGATAGGGTCCCCAGGGGCCTGAGACATCAGGCCCCTCATCCCAATCTAAACCCAACCATTGCAATTCAGACAGATTCAATTCTGAAACACCGGGCTTGCAACGTTGACGGTCTAAATCCTCATTGCGCAAAATAAAGATTCCCTCACGCGAACGTGTCGACAACCAAGCCGCCAAGGCAGTACGGGCATTGCCCAAATGTAACCCCCCAGTAGGCGAGGGTGCAAACCGGCCACGAATCATTTGAATGGCCCCCACTTCCTTTTCTACTGCCACTTTCCTAACCTTTTCAATTATAGCGAAGGAAGAAAGCGAGATTGTAGCGAATGAAAATTAAAGCTTGTGTTCTATCTGGCTGAACTGAAGCCTTGAAAAGTGCTAGAATGGTCTTGCTGTACTCCAGACCACGACCAGTTATCATCAAAGCCAGAAGGAATGCACGCTGCCATGAGTGAAATTGTCTATCAACTGAGGATCAGTCTGAATCTAAGTGAACCAGAAATCTGGCGGCGCTTTCTTGTAACGGGAAAAACCAGCTTGGATGAATTGCACGATATGATTCAAATTGTGATGGGTTGGGGCAACCAACATCTCTATCAGTTCATTATCGGTGAGCGTTTTTACGGAGATTCTGAATTGGGCACCTCAGGGCAGCGCTCAGACTCCAGCATTGTCACCCTGGGAGATCTGATCAAGCGTCCCAAAACTCACTTTATCTACGAATATGATTTTGGCGATGGCTGGGAACACGATATTCTGGTTGAAAAAATTCGCCCCCGCCCCCAATTTGAAGCTGAGTTTCTACCTATTTGTCTTGAAGGCAAAGGGGCCTGTCCGGTAGAAGACTGCGGCGGAATCTTTGGTTACTATGAGATTTTGGATGCCCTGAAAGCTCCTGAACACCCTCAACATGCAGAAATGGAAGAAATCTGGGGAGAATTAGGCTCTGACCTAGATCCCGAGCATTTTGACTTAAAATGGGTCAACGACAATCTGCGTGAGCTTGTCAGTTAAATTCAGAAAATGGCAGCCTCTCTCTATCCAGAAGTCACAGTAGGCGCCCTTATTCTCAATCCTCAGGGAGAAATCTTTTTTTTCAAAACCCATAAATGGAAAGATCACTATGCCATTCCAGGGGGCCATATCGAATTGGGTGAAGACGCAGAATCAGCAATACGTCGCGAGGTTTTCGAAGAAACCCATCTCCCAGTCACAGAAACCCTTTTTCTCTGTTATCAGGAAGCCCTTTTTGATCCCGCCTTTTGGGAAAGCAAGCACTTTGTATTCCTAGATTTCATCTGCCATACTCCGGGGGGAGAAGTGATTCTCAACGATGAAGCCGAATCCTGGCTCTGGGCAAAACCCGAAGAGGCTTTGCAATTAGATCTGGAACCCTATACCCGGAAAACCCTGCTGGTTTACCTTGAAAAAACAGCTTACCAGGCTCTTTAAGCCTTTGGTGGATTCCTTTCGCCCTGGAGTCAAGGTAAAATAATAAATAACCAAAAGAAAGTCTGCGATTCATGAGGGCTGCCACACGCAGTATTACAATCGATGTACATCCGGCCTGGGTATTTGAGTTTGTATCAAATCCTGTCAATTTGCCCCTTTGGTCACGCTCTTTCTGCCTGTCTGTTTTTCAACATGAAGAAGCTTGGTTTATTGAATCACCGCATGGCCCCATACAGGTTTACATGCAGGCAGATCCTGAAACAGGTGTGATTGATCAATATCTCTACCCTACACCAGAAATTCAAGTCCTGATTCCCATGCGGGTGGTCCCCAATCAGAGTGGAACAGAATTTATTTTCACTCTCTTTCAACCTGACGATATCTCCGAAGAGGATTACCAACAGGAGATCTACTGGGTTGAACAAGAATTACAGACACTTAAAAAATTGCTAGAAGAACCGGAAAACATTCCGAACTGATGGGAAGACCAAGGAGAAATAAATGCCCCAAGCCCTGCTGATGACACAATGTCTCCAGAACGATTTTGTCAAACCCCTGAATCCCTTTGACCCTCTCCCCAATTTATTGCATATTGGCTATGAAGAAGCCCGCCGTTTGATGGGAGACAAGCCCGAAACAGGCCCCGTATCACGGGTTATTGATTGGGCTTACGCGCAAAGCGATGAAAAATTAAAAGTCATGCATATTCGCGACTGGCACGATCCGCTGGATTTTCGTCAGTTTAACCACCTGATTCAATTTGGACATCACTGTGAGCAGGAGAGCGAAGGAGCAGCCTTCGCCTTTGCTGAACCCAGCACAGATAAAAAAATTGAAATTATTGATACCCTGACCCTGAATGATTTTCTGGACACCACCCTGGAAGCCTGCTTAGCGCCCTATCAAGGCCAAAAAATGCGGGTGGGACTGATGGGGGTCTGGACAGAGGCCAAAATCACCTTTCTCAGCTATGAACTCAGCACACGGTACCCAGAATTTGAACTTGGGGTCTGTTCTGCCCTCACCGCCAGTTCCTCACGCGCTCAACACTTTATCGCCCTTGAACAACTTGAGAAATTACTGGGGGTCAAGGTCTTCGCCTCCGTTGCAGAATTTATTCGCTTTTTAGGCGGTGATACCACCTCTATGCCACTGACTGGCTGGCAGGATGCACGTCATCCCGTGATCGTGCTCGACAGTTTGCCTGGCCTGGAAGAAACAGATAGCAAACTTTTGCGTTATCTCTTCAGAGATTCAAGGGTTGCCAAACTGCACCGCCTGGATGGCGGCTTCTCTGGCAATGAAGTGCTGGGTACCAGCAGCACCGATCTTCACGGCCACAAACAGGTACCCCATGTTGTGAAAATTGGCTGGAACCATATGATCGGCCGCGAACGAATGGCCTTTGAACAAATTGAATCCGTTTTGGGCAATAATGCGCCACGCTTGGTAGACTTTGTTGAATTGGGCGACCGAGGCGCGATTAAATATCGCTATGCCTCTATGGGGGGCGGGTTTTCAACCACCTTTCAAAGGTGCTATCAAAAAGGGCTCGAACCCGAAAAACTCAAACGCATTCTGGATACCGTTTTCATTGAACAACTGGGACGACTCTATACCGCCGCTGTCTATGAAAAATGTGATTTGCTCGAATACTATCAGTTCAGTGCACAATGGGCCCCCAATATCCGCAATCGAGTAGAAAACCTCTTGGGAATCTCTTCTCAGGGCGAAGAGCTGGAAATCCTTCCTGGGCTCACAACTCCCAATCTTGTGCATTTTTACGAACATGAGCTTGAAAAACTGAAGCCCTATCACCAGGGAGACAGTTCCTACCTTTCCTTTGTGCATGGCGACCTCAATGGCGCCAATATTATCATCGACGCCCAAGAAAATGTTTGGTTGATTGACTTTTTTCATACCCACCGAGGGCATATCCTGCGCGATTTACTCAAACTTGAAAATGACCTCCTGTATATTTTCACGGCGATTGAAAATGAGGAAGCACTTCAAGAAGCCTGTAAAATCAGTGACCTGCTCTGCAGAATTCAAGACCTGCGCGCCCCCCTTCCCGCGCTCGAAGAAACGGGGCTGACAGATCCAGGTTTGCAGAATGCTTGGAAGATGATCCAAATTCTGCGCAGCTATTATCCCGAACTTATACATGCGGATCGGGATCCGCTTCAGGCCTTTATTGGCCAATTGCGTTATGCCGTGCACACCCTCAGTTTTAAAGAGAGCAGTCCCTTACAGAAAAAATGGGCCCTGTATACGGCAGGTCTGTGTTGTGACCGGATTCGCACGCATTTGGGAAGGGGCCGCAATCTCTGGGTGGATTGGCTGCCTGCAGAATATACAGACAAGGGCAAACTGGGCCTCACACTTTTGCCCGGACGACGAGATTTGCACCGCTCCCTGGAACGCGATCTTTCAAGCTTGAAAAATCAGGAAAAAGCTACGCATATGGTTTGCCTCAGTACATCCGACGAATTGCAAAGCTATGGTGTGCCCAGTCTCTTGGAGAACTATCGTGCGCAGGGGATCGAAGTTTACCACCTTCCCATTCTGGATCAAAAAGTCAGCAATCAGTCTGAAATGAAAGAACTGCTGGCCTGGATAGAAACTGCGCTTGCAAATAAAGGCCATGTGGTTTTGCATTGTGTGGGCGGCCTGGGCCGTTCAGGCTTGGCCGCAGCCTGTTTTCTGAAGCAAAAAGGGCTCAGTTCAGAGGCTGCTCTGCATCAAGTGCGTTTGACCCGTTCTCCCCGTGCAATAGAAACCCTTGAACAGGAGAATTTTTTACGCGAATTCTGAACCGCTTTTGGCAACTGAAACGCACCCTCGATCAGAATTTCAGAATCCCCCTGCTGCAATGGTGGGATCAATCCTATTTATTGCAAACCAGTCCTGATTTTAAACAGGTTCTCAATGCCTACCAGGAGATTTATCCTGATTCAGCCGCAGCCAATCTGGTCTCCTGGTTAGAGCGACAGGATACACGTTGTTTGGAAGAAGAGGACTTAACCTATGGAGAAACCCCCTGGCGTACCTGGCTGAAAATCATTCCGCTGCTTCAACTCAAAGCGGGTGATCGTTTTGTCGATTTGGGCTGTGGCACTGGAATTCTGGCCTTGTATCTGGCCTATCAAGAAAATATTCAGGTCACAGGCATTGACCAAATTCAACGGTTTATCGCCAATGCACGCCTCTTGGCAGAGAAGTTTAATCTCCAAGCAGAATTTCGTGAAGGTTCAGTCTTAGAGCTTGACCTGAGTGAGTTTAACGCTGTGTATTGTGTTTGCACTTGTTTCAGTGAATCCTGTCGCCAGAATTTACTCCAAAATTTAGCAAAAACCCAAGTGGGAACGCGAATTCTCAGCGTCACCCATGGCTTAGACAGTCCAGACCTGGAATTGGTAAACACCTATTCTTTTTCTTTTGCCTGGGGAAAAGACAGCGTCTATGTCTATAGGAAACACTGAAATCAACGCATTTGTTTGCGCAGAGTAGCCTGTTGTTTTAAGCCCCATTCCAAATGTTCGGGCGTGCAAAAATTCAATTGAAGCAAGGCTTCGCCCAAGGGCACGTCTTCTGAAACATGGTAACTAAGCGCAGAAATCAATTGTTCTTTGCTGATGATTCCCTCTTGAATCAGAAGATTCCCCAAGCGGCTGTTTTGCCGCATCCGATTGCGTTTGCGATAGAAATGCTCTGCCAGTTCCCTTGCGCTTTTGCCATTCACCAGCGTTTTTTCATTCATCAATCCCACCTCATCCAAGGCAAAACTGATCAATTCAGGCACCGTGGCTCCAAACCCCTGAAAGGCATCCACACACAGGTTTTGAATATACGTATTATCTAAATCCATAGAGCTGCACCCCCGTCATTCGTATGTCTCAGGAAATCAGCGGATTTCAAAGACTTTTTGAGCTGTTTGCACATTTCCCAAACGATCCAGTACACGCACCACCAGCGTATGCGATCCCTTTGCTGGCTTTTTCAACAAGATCTCAAATTGTTCATCCAAGCCATCAATAATTCCATCCTTGGATTGAAAAAGCTCTGTTTTTTGACCATCCAAAGAGTATTCAGCATAGGCCAAAGGTGTGACTGTGTCTTTCGCAGAAAAACTGAACTTCACCGTTTTTTCTTCTTGGTTAAAGCTTAAAGCACTCACAGCAGGCGGCGTATTGTCAATCGTGATTAACTGCGTTTCCTTGGCAATCCGAAAACCCTGTCCAGGATTTGAGAGGGCATCATTGGCCGTGACACGAAAATGGTATTGGCCTTCAGCGAGGGTCGCTGAATCAAAGGAATAAAAAGAATCTTGAATCGCGTGGGCCAGGCTTTTCCAGGTTTGGTCACCAAAGCGCTGGTAAGAAACCTCGTATTCAAGGTTATCATCATTGGGATCTGAAGCATCCCACGCCAAAGTTAGCATACCAGGGCGATAGTCCTGGATCACGCGCATGGCCAAGGGCATTTTCTCGGCAATCAATTCCTGATAAATTTCATCGGTTCCCTTGGGGCGACGCAATTTGTCCATCACCTGAGCATTCAGATCCAGAATACGGGGGCCTTCAATTTTGCCCAGGGTATGCGGCTTAAAGAAGAGACCGCGTTGAAGAAAATAGACATCATTGAAATAAGGCGCCAAATTTTCACGCATAAAGCTGATATCAATACTGTGAAGCTTGGGAGAATGCTTGGGATTTTTGCTGCTCAATTCAAAACGCAGTTGCAGATAACTGCCCGGAGGAGATTTGATTGGGCTGCCTTTGGGATCGCTATAAGGCCCCTCCCAAGCACTCCAGGTATTATCGGGCTCAGCAGTATTGCCTGAACGTGACCAGGCACGTACTGCCGTATCGGCAGGCATCAAGGCATCAAATCTCAGGTTTCCCCAATTGGCTTTCAGACTGCTTTTAAAAATCTGCGTTTCGTATTCTCCTTTGCTGAGAAAATTGCCCTGAAAACGCTCAATTTGCGCAGGACTTGAGCCCACCATAAACAATTCGGAGCCTTGACCCGGAATGATTTTTGCAAGTTGACGTGATTGGCCTCTGGCAGGCAGGCTCAACATCCTTTTTTCTGCAGAAAGCGGGTCAGTAAAACGGTAAATCCGACCCCGTGGCCCGGTTCCAATCAAAAGTGACCCCGCCTGATCCAACTCCAAAGTGAAAGCTGTTTCAGTATTCATGCGGAACAACATCTCAGATTGACCCGAGGGAGAAATCATAAACACTGCGCTTTTGGGTTGATTTTTAGGTGGGTTTTCACGTGTGGCGGCGACAAAGACATTGCCCTTGCCATCCCCCGTCATGGCCGTCACTTCCGTAAAATCAGAATCCATGAGCGCCTCAGGGTGTTGGTTGGCCTGGATACGATAGACAATGCCTTTGCTGCCAGAGCCTACCAATAAGCCCCAATGGCGATCCTGATGCAAGACCTTGAGATTGGCTTCATTGGATTGATACAGCCGTGTCAGCTTAAGATCACGATCGAGACGATACAATACGGCTTTGTCACCTGTCAGAATATAGACTTCGCCATTGGGGCCGGCCTGCATCTCCCAAATATAGCGTTCATCCAGAGACAGAATCAATTCTGCCTTTCCCTGATGAATCCGGTAAATTTGTCCAAAAGGAGAGAGTGCCGCCAAAACATCTCCATTTTTTTGAGGAAGCACCGCAGAAACCACCCCTTGACTCCGCTCAAGTAAGGTTTTTAGCGTATATTTCCCTTGATTTCCATCGACTTGATAGACCCCCGCAGGGTTGCCTGTGCCCAGAAAAATCTGCGAGCCCAAACTTTCAGCATCTAAAATAGAACCGCCCGTATTCAGCTTTAACATCGGCGCAATATCCAAACCCAAAGAAAGAGAGCCATCTGCTTCGATTGCCGTGCTTAAAATATCCCCCTCAAGAAAATCACCGACACCTTCGAGGTACCAATTCTTGGGAAACTCAGCCCGAGCGGGCAGGGAAAAGGAGAGCAGCAAAGCGGCAAGAGACAAAGCAAGCTTTTTCATAGGGATATTCCTTCCTGGGATCATTGCTAATTGATGGCGTGGGCGTAGGGGGTAATATTCAAATTCAGAAGCACTTTCCCACTCAAATCTGTATCCATGGGAATTTTCTGTTCTGAACCCGGCGAGCGTATGGGAATTGATGCATTCACAGTTTCTGGGTTCAGCAACAATTCTTGTACACTCGCAGGCAAGCGTGTTAAAAGCAGATTGTTTTGAGCCAAACCACTTTCTTCGGTTAAAAATAAAAGATGCAAATCGCTGCTTTGGCGTTTGCTAAAGAGCTGTTTTAAGAGGTCTTGGTAACTGGAGAATCCTGTTTCTACAGAACCTTCAAGTGCATCAAAGCTTTTGGCATCTCCAGCCAAAAGAACCAGGGGGCCATAGGGTGTATTTTCTGGAATCTGAAGCTTAAACTGACGCAGATCTTTCTGCTTCCTCCAAGTCTCCAATTCCAGATAGAGCGTAAAGCTATCTCCCGGTTTAAAATCATCCCTATCCGCCCAGATACGTCGAATCATTGATTGGCGGGATTCAGGCTGAAGCTCAGCCTTGATTTCCAATTGCTGAACATTGGGCTTATGAAAGGGATTATTCCACAAGGTAAATAAAGCATTGGCGAGATCCTGAACGGCGCCCAAAGCAACATCTTCTGTTTCACTTACCGAATAACGGTTTTTATAGGTCAGCGTTTGCCCATCTACGCGTAAACGCCCTTCTAATTGAAGCGTTCCGCCCTTATTGAAATTCAGGCGTGAAGCCAAAACATTTTGCACACTCATCGCCATCATCAAAGGAGTCATGCCTGGGTTTTGAAACACTTCAAAATGAATTTTGGCAGGGTCAACCCCAATGCCATCCTGAATATGAAGATCCACAGGAATCATCGGCGTCATTTTGCCTATCTGGCCATAAATCGCAGTCAAGCGATCCTGGGTAATGGTCCCCACGGTTTTTCCACTTTGCGACATTTTATAGGAGCCTGCCTCTGAGGCAAGAATATGGTGGATATAGGCGGTCGCCATGGGAATTTGAACATAGCCCTCATTAAAAAAAGGATGTCCAAAGGCCAGGACTTTATCCCCTTCCAGATAGGAAACAGTCCCCGTTCCATCGATTGAAAGATCACCACGCACCAACTGCCCAGCAATCGCACCACCGGGCTCAAGTTTTTGTGGCATATCAGGATTTGCAATCGAAGCGCCTGGGGTGCTGATTCCGCCCATGACGGTCTTAAAACCCATCTTTTCAAGTTCTGGTAAATAATGGCTGAGCACATCGGCACGAAAGCCACCAAACGAAAGTGGGGTAGAAATGGGTTGCAGCGATACCGGCCATTGCGCCTGTTTTTGCGCCAAAGCCTGGCGATAGGTTTGAGGATAATAAACCTGTTTCTGAGTTGGTTCTTTTTCAGCGGGCAGTTTAAAAATTGCCTGCATATTTGCAATCGGGGTAATTCCCGCAATCGGTTCTTTGGTAAAGGAACCAAAGCGATAGGCCAAAGCCCCCACCAATTTGCCATTGATATAACAAGGACTGCCACTCATGCCTGCGACAACCCCTGTAAATTCAGCCTTTTCACCTGTTAACCGCGCCAGAATAACATCCTGACCAGGCCCCAACATGCCTTGCATTAAACTGAGCACGCGAAAGCCAAAGGGCTCTACTTTCGAACCTTGAAAAACAGTGTGACACGTGCCTTCCATACCACGTTGAATCGCTTGAACCGGCATCTGGGGTTCAGCAGCTTCTACGGCAGATACACACGAAAAAAATGAAGCGGCAAGAAAATAAACGGGAATTTTACGCATGAAATGACAACCCAAATACCAGAATTTCATCTAGTTTAGCACAGTGATTAGATTGCAGACATGAACTTCGTGAAAAAGCAGAATCCGCGCTTTTAAGTAAGGAACTGTTATTAAAATTTCTGCGTCATCAAGAAACAGTTCCACAAAGTTGAGTGATGAATGGTATGATTTTTTTCATGAAGTATTTATCCAGTTCTTTCAGTTTGGGTCTCGCACTTCTGCTGCTCAGCGCGTCAGCTTTGCCAGCACAAGCAGAACTTGTCTGGGGAGGGGTCGCTGAATTGGGCTTTTTACGCGGCCCCACTTACCCTGCCGATCCCAAAGACAGCAAAACCAGCCTTTTGGCAGGACTCTTTGTCAGCACCAGCGGCATTGAAGCCCGCCCTCAAGTCTTGATTTCTGAAGGCCAATACAAGGGGCTCTTGCTGGATGCAGATCTCAGAATTACACCCAAATGGTTTGGACAACAGGAATATATCATGGGCATTATTTCTCCCTATGGTATTTTAGGTGGCAGTGTGTCCTACCCTCTGGCCTGGGGCTGGCATGCCCGTGCAGGTGTGGGTCTGGCCATCCCGCCCTATGGCATCGTCAATGCAGAGATTGGTTACCGCAGCCACCGCATTTCTTCTGATCTTCTGCTTGAAGGGGTGACTCTCAGTGTTCGCGCAGGTCTGCCTTTTTAGGTTGAAATGTCGCGCAAACATTCAAAAGCAAAACGTTTACTCAAACAATCTCCCTTTCAACTTAAGCCTGTAAAATTGTTTCAACGCAGAACTGCACCCGGAGCTTCCCCTGGCACCTTGGTCGCAGACCCTGAGGCCTCCCCCCCACAGTTTCACTTGATTACGTTTAGTAAAAAAAACTTTCAGGAATGGTCAAGCCAGGATCCCACTGATTTGCCCGCCAAAGTTCAAGCGGATGAAATTCTCTGGATCAATGTCGATGGCTTAGGCCATGCTGAAACCCTGCAAAAAGTAGGCGAAACATACGGCATTCACCCACTTGCACTGGAAGACGTAGTGAATGTCCACCAACGCCCTAAATTGGAAAGCTATGGCAAACTTCTGTTC
The DNA here is from genome assembly GCA_002783405.1 of bacterium (Candidatus Blackallbacteria) CG13_big_fil_rev_8_21_14_2_50_49_14. NCBI lineage: Bacteria > Candidatus Blackallbacteria > bacterium (Candidatus Blackallbacteria) CG13_big_fil_rev_8_21_14_2_50_49_14. The sequence goes on from PFGG01000073.1 coordinate 76,734, forward strand.
ATTGTGGCACGCATGCCACATGATCAAAGCGACAGCAATGGTGAACAGGTCAGTTTCTTTCTGGGTGAGAATCTGATTCTGACCTTTCAGGAAGGGCTGCCAGGTGATACCTTTGAACCCGTCAGAGAGCGACTTCGCGGAAATATCGGAAAGCTCAGGGGATCTGGAGCTGACTATCTGCTCTATGCACTGCTCGATGCCTTGATCGATCATTATTTTCCCATTTTAGAGCGCTATGCTTCGCGGCTTGAAGATCTTGAAGATGAAATTCTGGAACACCCGCACAACCAGTTAACTTCAGAAATTTATACCATTCGCCGTCAATTGCTCGGCTTAAGACGAGCGATCCGCCCCATGCGCGATGTGATTAATTCTCTGATACGGGGCTCACTTGAGCAAATCAGCGATGAAGTGAAACTCTATCTAAGAGATTGCTATGACCATACCATCCAATTAATGGATATGTTGGACACCTACCGAGAGGTCGCGACTTCTCTGATGGAAATGGCACTGGCCAGTGCCAGCCACCGACTCAATGAAATTATGCGTTTTTTGACGGTGATGTCCTCGATCTTTATCCCTCTGACTTTCATTGTCGGCGTCTATGGCATGAATTTCAAAACAGAGATTTCACCCTGGAATATGCCTGAATTGGATTGGTATTATGGCTATCCCTTTGCTTTGGGACTGATGGTTCTGACCGTGGTCTGTCTGCTTCTGTTTTTTAAATACAAAGGGTGGTTGGGTATCCCCCGCCGCTTGGATGAAGACGGCCAAGCGATTACCACGGTCAAATAATTACCAAAAATTAATGCTTATTTAACTTCACTCTCATGCGAAAATCACGATAACGCTTAAAGGAGAAGCGCATGATACAAACTTTGCCCACTACCACTCAAACCTTTCAAACCGCTCAACCACCGGCAGCCAAGTCGCCCGTGGAAAAAAAGCCTCAAACCCTCAATGAACACAAAGAGGGTCTGACGGATCGTTTGGTAAGATACGCCAATTATGGCGTTGGGGCTGCAGGTTCAGCCGCAGGCATGCTGGCCTTCCCGCATCAAATCGCTCAGAATGCCCCGCGTCTGATCCAAGGTACTACAAGTTTTGCCAAGACGATGCAAGCCCTGGGTCAAGCCCACCCGCTTTTAAGCTCAGGTGCAAAAATCATGAGCAGTGGTGCACTGAAACTCGCCAAAGGAACCCAAGTCGTCTCTAAATTTTCGACAGTGGTTATGCAAACCCCTGTGATCGGCAAACTGACAAGCCCAGCCATGGCCAAAACCATGACCACCAAAGTTTTACCAGCAGCCAACGCGGCGGGTGCTGCATTCGCAATTGCAGATAACTCTCTGCGTCTGATTCGGGCTCGAGAGGCTCACAATACCACTGGCCAGGTTCTTGCCGGTGCTCAGATTGGGCTGAACCTGATCTCTGGGATAGCAGGATTTCTCCCCGGCAAAGCCCAATGGGTTGCGGCGGGTGCAGGCTTGAGCGGTTTAGGCCTAGAGCTGGCGCACCAATGGGGCGGCCTGGGTAAAAATTAACGCCAGCCATCATCCGTTTGCGGTAAAAAGCTCGTTGCTGATGCACTGGCCAAGGCCTTTCGATACTCATCAGGAATCTCATTATTAAAAAATGCACCCGGCTTCAAATAGGCATAAATCTGATCATAGTGAAGTACCATGGCAGGACTGACACGGCGGTGCACATGACGAGGACGCAGTTTTTTCAAATCAGACAAACCCATTGCGCCCAAAATTTCAGCTGCACTTTCAATCGTCTTGGCCTGGAACATTTTGACCCGCTGCCTTTTGTCACCCACATGCAGACCCGCCACCAAATGGGGGTCCTGGGTGGCCACACCTGTCGGACAATCATTGGTATTGCAGCGTAAAGCCTGAATACAACCGATCGAAATCATCATGGCACGGGCAGAATTTAAGAGATCTGCACCAATCGCAATTTTGCTGATTAAATCAAAACCGGTGGTGATTTTTCCTGAATAAATCACACGGATTTGATCCCGCAGGCCAAAGCCCATCAGACAATTGTGTACAAAGACAAGTCCTTCTACCCCCGGAACGCCAATACTGTTTGAGAATTCGAGTGGGGCAGCTCCCGTTCCCCCTTCTGAACCATCCACAGTGATAAAATCTGGAAGAATGCCTGTTTCTTGCATGGCCTTGCAAATGGCTACAAATTCATGGTTTTTACCCAAACAGAGTTTAAAACCAACAGGCTTGCCCCCCGAAAGATCCCGCAGTTTTTGAATAAACTGAACCATTTCCAAAGGAGTACTGAAGGCACTGTGTTGGGGAGGTGACAATACATCCTGGCCCATGGGTACATGTCGGATTTCGCTGATTTCAGGGGTTACTTTTTGAGCAGGTAAAATCCCACCATGCCCCGGTTTTGCCCCTTGGGAAAGTTTTATTTCGATCATTTTCACCTGGGGTAAAACTGCTTTTTCAGCAAACATTTCAGCTGAAAAGGTTCCCTCTGGCGTACGGCAGCCGAAATAACCCGTGCCGATCTGCCAAATCAAATCACCACCGGGTTCAAGATGATAGGGACTCAAGCCCCCTTCACCTGTATTATGGGCAAAATTCCCGTCTTTTGCACCGCCATTCAAGGCTAAAATCGCATTTTTACTCAGCGAACCATAGCTCATTGCAGAAATATTGAGAATACTGGCGTCATAGGGTTGTTTACAATCCTTGCCACCCACCCAAACGCGCAAGGAGACCGGGTCAACATGCACGGGTAAAATTGAGTGGGAAACCCATTCATAGCCCATTTCATAAACATCCAACTGGGTGCCAAAGGGCAAAGTACTCACATCATTTTTGGCACGTTGGTAAATCAAAGAACGCTGCAAGCGGTTAAAAGGAGCCCCATTGGTATTGGACTCAATAAAATACTGATTGATCTCAGGGCGAATCAACTCCAATAAATAGCGCATATTCCCCAAAATTGGGAAATTTCTACGAATGGTTTGCTTGGTCTGCAAGGCATCTACCAACCCTATCACAATCAGCCCACCCAAAATCAGGCTTAAAGTGGAATGAAAAGGATAATAAAGGGGGGGTAAAATTAAATAGCCCAAGCCAATGATGACAAGCGAAACCCCTACGCCTATGAAAAATAGTTTTCTCATTCTTCCTGTCCCTTCAGCAAAATACGCTCACAGTTTCAGAAATACTAAAACTGAACCCTATGGATTTTGTTCAGTTTACCCCAAGCAGAATTTTTTTTCACCTCAGCGTTGATTTCTACGAGAGTGGTTCGACAGCAATTCCATCAAAAGGTATACTAAAGTCACTCTAAATTTTCAAGCGTAGAAGCAGGAATGAATGCCATGTATGGAATTGTCAATAAAGCCCTGAAAGCCATGATTCTCGCCCAGGAAGGTCAGGAGGTCTGGGAACAGATTCTCGACAAAGCGGGCTTGGAAAATCCTGTTTTTATTGGTACAGACAATTATCCTGACGAATGGACCTATCGCCTGGCCAGTACAGCCAGCGAAAAATTAAATCTACCGCTCAACACCCTGCTCGGCAAATTTGGAGAGTTTTGGGCCACCCATACAGCGGTTGAAGAATATCCTGAACTAATGGCCACAGGGGGAGGCAACCTGAAAGATTTTCTGATCAACCTGCCCAATTTCCACACCCAAGTGGTTTTAATGCTTCCCCAACTTGAACCCCCAGATTTTCAATGCGAGGTCATCTCAGAAATCTGTTTGCATATGCATTACTTCAGTACGCGACAAGGCTTGGCGCCTTTTGCGCTGGGTATTTTTAAAGGTTTGGGCAAAGTCTTCCAGGAAAATATTCAAGTCAAACACATTGAACAAATTTCAGAAGCGCAAGACCATGATGTGTTTGAAATATCATGGTCTCAATCCCGATCCGAATGAGCCAAGGGTTTACCCTTCCAGCTGAAACCTGGGACAGCATTTTTCCCTTTTATATCTTGCTGGATCAGGAACTGACGCTGCTTGAAGCAGGGTCTGTTCTGCTGAAAACACATCCCTTTCTGCAAATAGGTGATTCCTTCTTTCAACACTTCAAGATCAAACGACCGCCAGGGCTTCAGCCCAATTTTAAGAATCTTTGTCAATTATTGAATCATATTTTGGTCTTGGAAAGTTTCTCAAGCCCAATGCTTTTGCGCACCCAGGTACTCCAATTGCATGAGCCAGAGCGGCTTTTATTATTGGCTTCCCCTTGGTTTACAGAAGCAGAAGAACTCAAAAAAATGGGAATTACTCTTCAGGACTTACCCAAACATCACCCCGCCTGGGACTTTCTTACGCTATTACAGATCCAGAGATCCGCTTTGCGCGATGCCAAGGAATTGGCTTCACTCTTACAATCCCAACAAAAGGGGTTAAAAGAAATCAATCAAAAACTGCTGAGTCAAGAAGCCGAAGCCCGTAAATTGGCCTTGATCGCAGCGCACACCGAAAACCTGGTGATTTTAACGGATAACCAAGCCCAAATCGAATGGGTCAACCCCGCTTTCGAAAGACTGACAGGATATCAACTGGATGAAGTCAAAGGCAAAAAACCTGGAAACTTTTTGCAAGGGCCTGAAACAGATCTTGAAACGGTGGGCTCTATGTCCCGTCAACTTCAGGCGGGAATGCCTTTCAGCGCTGAATTGATAAACTACACAAAAATGGGCAGCAAATACTGGGTATCGATTGAGGTCAGGCCCGTTCATGATGAGCAGGGAAAAATTATCCATTTTATGGCCCTCGAAAGTGATATTACCCAACGCAAACAAGCAGAAGAAGAGCTCGCACGCTACAGCCGTGCCTTGCAAAGATTGCAGGGCCTCTCAACGGAACTAGAAAAGAGTTTAGAAGATAAAATCAGAGGCATTCTTGAAATTGGCTTGGAAACCTTTGGACTGGAAATGGGAATTCTCAGTCAAATTCAAAAAAATGAGTACCGGGTCTGCTATTTTCAAGCCAAACCCGAGATACCCTCGATTGCTGAAGGTAGCCTATTTGAGTTGGAACGCACTTATTGTCAAAAAGTGGTCAAAGACAAGAAGCCTTATTTTTTTGCTCAAGACTCCCAGTCAGCCTATCGGCAGCATCCCTGCTATCGCGATACAGGCCTAAATGGTTATATTGGAAGCCCTGTATATATTGGCCCCCAAATTTTTGGAACACTCAATTTTTCAGCAAAAATAGCCTCTCGCCCCCTCACAGAACGGGATGCTGAAATTATCAGTTTGTTTTCGCGTTGGATTGGATTTGAGCTTTTAAGAAATCAAGACCTGATTGAACTGGCAAACGCAAAAGAAAAAGCAGAATCATCAAATCAAATGAAAACTGAATTTATTGCCAGTATCAGCCACGAAATTCGAACGCCACTGAATGCCATTGTGGGTATGAGTGAACTGATGCAGGAAACAGTTTTAAACGCTGAACAAAAAGAATTTATGAGTACCATTTGGTCAGGTTCACAGTCTTTACTGCATCTGATCAATGATTTATTGGATGTCTCAAAAATTGAAGCCGGACAGGTGGATATCGAAACGATTGAATTTGATCCGCTCCAGATCGGTTCTCAAACCCTGCAGATCCTGCAATCAAGGGCGCAGAGTAAAAAGCTCGATTTTTGGTTTATCTGCACCCCCAGCCCTGCCCCTTTGGTATTGGGAGATCCAAACAGAATTCGTCAAATTCTCTTAAATTTAATCACCAATGCGATCAAATTTACAGATCAGGGTTCGGTCATTTTAAGGCTCAAGTGGAAAGCAAGCCCCGAAAATAGTATTCAACTCAGCTTTGAGGTAGAAGATACGGGCATCGGGATTCCCCCGAAATCTCAATCTCTGATCTTTGAAAAATTCACCCAGGTGCATGAACACAGCCGTAAAATGGGAGGCTTGGGCATGGGGCTGAATATCTCCCTGCTGCTTGCCACAGCAATGGGAGGAGCCCTCTCCTTTGATTCTGAACCTAACCAGGGCTCTATTTTTCGCTTTGAAATTACGCTCCCCCTGCTCAAAGCGGCAGAACCCATCAATAGCTCAGCCTTACCCGAAATTCAAATTATTGCGTCGACCCCAAGAAAGGCTCTGATTCAAGCCAGCCTTGAAGCCTGGGGGCTAAAAACCCAGATTCACGCTGAAAATCCAGAACCCAAGCCAACTCAAATCATGGTCTTGGATCTGAGTCTGCCCACAGAGATAATCGACAAACAGCTCCAAAAGTTAGGGTTGTCCCACACAAAAGGAATGCTTCTTTCGGATCCAAAATCAGAGTCGAAACATGAAGAATTGCTTTCTGCTCAAAACTTACACTGGATTCACCCCCCTTTTATTCCTGAGGACGTGGCTGAATTTTTTCAATTCAACGCAAAACCAGAAACAGGCAAAACAATTGAACCCCATCTGGGTTCTGAACATCCTAAATTTCAGAAATCGCCCCATATCCTCTTGGTAGAAGACAATCCTGAAAACCAACTCCTGGCAAAGCGTTGGCTGGAGCTTGAAGGATACCGTACCACCAGCGCTCTCAACGGAATAGAAGCAATCCAGGCTTATCAGGAGATGAATTTTGAGCTGATTCTAATGGATATTCAAATGCCTAAAATGAATGGCTTAGATGCCAGCCAAAAAATTCGAGAGCTGGAGGCCCAATCAGGCAGGCAGCGTACCCCCATCATTGCGTTCACAGCCCATGCGGTCGCCCATTATCGAAAGGAAGCTTTTGAAATGGGCATGGATGACTATATGACCAAACCTATTCGCCGTGAAAGATTGGTTTCGATCTTAAATAAATGGATCGATACTCAGATCCATATCTTGGTGATCGATGATGACCCCTTAAACCATACGCTGATTGAAGCCTATCTGCGCGGTCAAAACAATCTCGCCATTGAAAAAGCATTGACCGCTGCTCAAGGCGCAAAAATGCTTGAAAAAAAAGCATTTTCGCTGATTCTCTTAGATATGGAAATGCCTGGAAAAAATGGCTATCACTTTGCCAGAGAACTCAAACAAATCAAGAAATTCCAGCAGCTTCCCATTCTTGCCATTACAGGGCACCGAGGCGAAAATGAACGCCAGAAATGTTTGGAGGCTGGCGCTTCAGAGTTTCTTGAAAAACCCTTCTCTAAAACCGAGCTTCTGGAACGCATGAGGCAGATCTTAAGCCCCCCCTTGCCAAGTAACGAAAAAAAGCAAATCATCGTAGACCCTGAAATTGCTGACTTAATTCCCATTTTTATTGAAAATATCCTCAAACAAATTCAAAATCTAGAGCCCAACTTAATCAATCGGGAATGGCGTCCGCTCATGCGTTTTGGACATTCACTCAAAGGCTCAGGTGCAAGTTTTGGCTTTCAAAGTGTTTCTGATTGGGGTGCGCGGTTAGAAACCGCAGCCCTTCAGGAAAATTTCGCAAGCTATTCAGAGCACTTTAAGGCCCTTGAAAATTTTCTCAAACAGGTGGATTGGGCTCCTGGAGAGACACAAGTCCTTGAATAATGTGGCTAATAAAAGCCTAAATAAAGGTTAAGTTTAAGTTAAAATATCTGAAATTTAACTTATAAATAAATCCACAGAAATCGTCTCAAAAAACCTGAAAATAAAAAAATATCCCCACAAACCCCGATCACAAAACCCTTCCATAAAAAGGCAAGATTGGGCCAGTCACAGGCTGAAGAGGTGACATTCATACCGCACATGGTATAATGCCTTTCATTAATGTGATTTTAATCACGCAGCCTTCCACTGGATACACTCACATCACAGCATCCAAATGGAACACAATAAAACCGTAATTACGGAAAGGATCGTTGCAAAGTCTATGCAGACTAACTTTCCCTCACATGAAACCCCACTTTTTCCCGAATTGGATCAACTCTTTAATGAAATTCATTCTCAATGGGAAACTGAAATTCAAGCGCTGACTGTGCCTGCGCCTCAAATTCAAAGCCTCGCTACTCCCGACCCCATCCGCACAGTAAAAACCTCCTCACGCAGCCCTTTACTCACCCCTTCCCGCAAAAGAAAAACCCGTCGCCGCCAAAACTTTCGTCTTTCCTTACCCAACCCCAAGCTAATGGCAAAAACCGCTGCAGGTCTGTTGCTCGTAAGCAGCGCAGTTTCAGGTTTTCAATGGCTGAAAGCACAACAGAACAGCACACCCACCCAAAAAATTCGGCGTGTGATGGCCCAAAATACCCAAACAAAAGTTGCTGCGTTTCGGAAAGAAGTTGCTGAAGGCAACCATTTCATGACCGAGAGCGATAAACCTGTTCAGTATATTGTTCAGGAAGGCGATACCGTCTCAAAACTGGCGCGTAAATTTCACGTCAACCCCAATACAATTATCAAGAACAATGACCGTAAAAAACTTAAAGCTGATCGCATGAAACCCGGTACACGCCTCACTATTCTGCCGATGGATGGTATTGCCCACCCAGTCGAAAAGGGCGAAACCATTGCAGAACTTGCAAAACGTTATAAAAAGCCCGTAGAAGAAATTATTGAAGTCAATGATCTGGATAATCCCCATATGATCGTTGAAAATCAAAAGTTGATTATTCCCAACGCAGTTGAACTGCGCCGTCGTCCCCATGAAAAGCCCCATGTAGCGAGCACCTCACGCAATGGCAAATCAAACCCTGCGGCCGGGCACTCCTATGCAAAAACAGGCAATCGCCTGTCTTGGCCTTCAGCAGGTATTGTAACCTCTAATTTTGGCTGGCGTTGGTTCCGGATGCATTCCGGCATGGATGTAGCCGCCCCCGTTGGAACCCCCATTCGGGCGGCAAAAGAAGGCAGAGTCGTTTACAGCGGCTGGATGGGTGGCTATGGCTATGCCGTTGATGTCGATCATGGCAATGGCATTATGACCCGTTATGCCCACTGCTCTGAATTGCATGTTCAGGTAGGGCAAAAAATCTATCGGGGCCAGGTTTTGGCTGCGATGGGTTCTACAGGTCATTCAACAGGCCCCCACCTGCATTTTGAAGTTCATGTCAATGGTCAACAGGTCAATCCCCGCGGGTATTTTTAAAACCACTGCATAGCAAATCCTGCCAGAATCGGTACACAAGCCCCTGCATCCTGGCAGGATTTGCGTATATAATACAGAATCATGCATCTATGGCAGGGAGTGCCACATGAAAGTGAATCCATCCAGAGAAAATCTTCTTTTGGCAATCGCATCAATCTGCCTTTTGCTCTGTGCCCTGCTGCTCCATTTTTTAAGACTGAGTTTTGGCGCACTTGTGCTGGCCTTAATTGGCATTGCGCTCTTGGCGCTTCAGAACAAATACCTTTTGAGACAGACTCTAACAGGCGCAGCTTTGCTTGAAAAAGTACTGCAACAGGTGCTCAGCGGCCAGGACCCTGATTTTGACAGCTTGCCTGATCACTGGGCCTTGGTGGGAAAAAAACTTAAATCCATCACCACTTATCTTTCTGTCATGAAACAAAGCATGGAAGATCGGATTGCTCTGCTGGAAGAAAAAAACCAGGAACTGAAAGATCAAAAAAGCACCCTGCAAGAATCCATTGTGGCTCTGCAACATTACCACACCATTCAAGACAAATTCCGTGGCATTTTAGACATCGATGAAATTCTTCAGAATGCAATGGAATTACTGGTTCAGGAAATGTCTCCCAACAAGGCTTTTTTTCTGAAATTTGATGATGATGCTGAAAATATCAGCGTCTTAAGCCCTGTCGGTGTTCCTTTGCAAGAAAATCAGAAACTGAGTAAAAAAGAAGCGGCCCAAATGCTTCTGGCCTTCGAAAAACCTGATCAAAGTATTCTGGACTTAAACACGCTTGAAACCCATTCCGCTTTGTATGGCATTCCTTACCAGTCCTGCCTGATTGCCCGTTTGGTGATCGACAATGAAACTTGGGGTCTGATCTGTGTTCTGGATAAAGAATCCCGCCAGGGCATTGAAGCTTTCGGAGAAAAAGATCAGATTATCTTGAGCAACCTGACCTCCATTCTTCAGAAAGACTTAAAAAGCGCCCACTTGTTTGAATTGGCAACCACAGACAGTCTTTCGAAACTCTGTGTTCGTCGCTATTTCGAACGCCGACTGGAAGAAGAAATCCGACGTTCTCAGCGACATCAGTTTGAATTTTGCCTGCTGATGATGGATATTGACTATTTCAAACGCTTCAACGATACCTATGGCCATTTGGTGGGTGATGAAGTGATCCGGGAAGTTTCCCAGCAGGTCAAAAATCAGGTGCGCAACGGTGTCGATATCGTTGCACGTTATGGGGGAGAAGAAATCGTTGTGCTCCTGCCACAAACCCCCCAAGAACACGGCATTGCGGTTGCAGAGCGTATCCGTCAGGCGATTGAAAGCCTCGATGTTCCGTCCTTGAGTAATACCAAAAACAGTCCCCATGTCACGATCAGTATTGGGGTCGCCGTTTTCCCCCAGCACGGTACCGAACTCAAAGTTCTCTTTGAAAATGCAGATGCCAGCCTTTACCGGGCCAAGGAAGCGGGTCGCAATCAAGTCTGCACCCATGAGGTTCCTGCCTCGTCAGGTTAAGTCACATGCCGCGCCCTTCTCAAAGAAAACCGCTTCAAGCACTGCCGGGTTCAGGTCAAAAATCACCGAGCAAAGTGCGCACCTATCTTATTCGCAGCCTGATTTTCCTGTTTGTTTTGGGGGGAGCCCTGGGCATCGGGGGCGGAATCGCCTTGATCGTGCTGTATAACCGTCTGCCCGACGTACGCCAGCTTGAAAATTATACCCTTCCCCAAGCCAATGAAATATATACCCGCTCGGGCCGCCTGCTCACCCGCATCTCTTCTCAGGGGCGCTATGACCCCATTCGTCTTGAGGACATTCCAAAACATGTGCAGGATGCCGTTATTTCTGCAGAAGATCGGCGTTTTCGCGAACATACCGGTGTCGATGTGTTGGGATTGGCCCGCGCAGCCTTCGTAAACCTAAAACATGGCGGCACCGTAGGAGGAGCCAGTACCCTCACACAACAATTGATCAAAAATTTATTTCTGACCTCTGAACGCACCGCCAAGCGTAAGATTGCAGAAGCATTGCTGGCGATTCAATTGGAGAGCAAATATTCCAAACCCCAGATTTTAGAAATGTATTTAAATCTCGTCTTTTTAGGCCACAATGTCTATGGGGTAGAAGCCGCTTCGCAAATTTATTTCGGTAAATCCGCAAGACGCCTGAGCATTGCTGAAGCGGCCATGTTGGCTGGCATTATTCGCAGTCCAGAATACCTCTCTCCGCACCACCATCTGGAAGGCGCAAAGAAAGTTCAAAGCATTGTGCTCAAGCAAATGGCCAAAGACCATTTGATCACCGAGGCCCAATTGGATGAAGCGCTCAAACAACCGATTCATCTCGTCAGCCTGCGCACCAGCTATCCCTACCCTTATTTCTTAGATTTCGTGCTGTATTCCCTGCGTGAAAAAGTAGGAGAAGGGCTCTTCCGTCAAGGGGGCTGGAAAGTGTATACCACCTTAGATCCCGAGGCCCAAGCCTATGCCGAAAGAATTCTGCGTGAGGATCTGCCAAGGATTAAACGCTATGGTGCCCACCAAGCCGCTTTGGTTTCTCTCGATCCCAGAACAGGTTTTATTCATTCTCTGGTGGGGGGTGTCAATTACGCTCAGAGTCAGTTTAACCGGGCTTTTCAAGCCAAGCGACAGGTGGGTTCCACTTTTAAACCCTTTGTCTATCTCAGTGCCTTTGAAAATGGCAAAGACCTGAAATCCACACTGCAAGATGGCCCCGTCAGCTTTGGTGGCTACCGTCCCCGAAACTGGGATCGCCGTTACCACGGTACTGTCACTTTATTACAGGCACTGACGATGTCTATGAATATTCCCACAGTCAAATTGGCCAATGAATTGGGAATGGGGCGTGTGATTGATATCGCGCGCCGGGCGGGAGTCAGCAGTGAGATCGCTCCCGATTTGACCTCAGCCCTGGGCTCCTCAGAAATGACCCTGCTGGAGCTGACGGCCGCCTACGGTAGCTTTGCCAATGGGGGCATCCGTGTCGAACCTACCGCGATTGCGAAGGTCGTCGACGCCCAGGGCAATATACTCTTTGATTACTACCCCCCCCAGCAACGTGTTTTTGCGCAAAGTTCGGTCAGTCAACTCAATACAGCCCTGCAAAATGTGATCAACCATGGAACAGGAACAGCCGCCGCAATTGGGCGACCTGCCGCAGGCAAAACAGGCACCACAGATCAGAGTTACGATACCTGGTTTGTGGGCTATGTACCGCAATTGGTGACGGGCGTCTGGGCTGGGAATGACACGCCCAGCGCAACCCGTGGGGGCGGTGGCTCTGTCTGCGCACCGATCTGGAGAAGTTATATGCGCTTTGCCACCCGCCGTCTTCCAGCGCAAGGTTTTGAAATGGTGGCTCCTTCCAGTTCCCCCTCGGCTTCAGAGGCCTCAGCCTCCCCTGAAAACTCACCCACACCGAGTACCCCGGCGATCGAAATTTCAGAGATTCCCTTGCTGACCCCCTCACCCAAATTGCCTGAAGACGTCCCCTCTGAACAGCCCAGCGAGCCCCCTGTCCAGGAACCCGTTCAACCTGAAGAACTCCCAGAAACGACTCCCAGCGAAGAGCCCATGCTCTGATTCAAGCCTGGGGCTTGTAGATTCAAGCCAGGGGCTTGTAAACAGAGACCAAGAGATAATCCTGCATCACGGCATCATACAGCTTGCAGCGCACCTCATTCAGGCTCCATTCTTTCAGACTTTGTGGGGAAGGAGATTGCAGCAAACGCTTCAGAGCATATTTGCGCAAAGCATCACGGCAAGATTTCCAGGTAGGCTTCATCACCGAGCGCAGGGTAGGGCTTTCAAAGCCTGCATCTAAATAGATTTGGCGATACTGCGCAAGATTGCGAAAATGGTTGGCAGGAGGAATGATTCGTTCGGGAGGCGGAAAACGAAATTGTACATCACTCAAAACCAGCCAGCCACCCGGTTTTAAAACCCGCCAAGCTTCTTTTAAAAAGCGACGACGGGTTTCAAAATGAAAAACCGCTTCGACACAGAGAATGCCAGCCAGACTGTTGGCGTCAAATTCAAGCTGGGTTGCACTCATTAAATGAAAATGACATTCTGGTGCGTTTTTTTGAGCATTTTTCAATTGCTGTTGCGAAATATTGATGGCATGCACCTGATCCGGCGGAATCAAGTTCGCAAGCGTGCGAGTGGTTCCGCCCTGGCCACAGGCCACGTCTAATACGGGCCCCTGAAGAGGTTCTAACGGCTTTAAAAGCTCTAAAACCAGATTTTCAGCGGCAGCCTGGGCCGATGTGATGCCCTCTGACCAAAAACCAAAATTTGAAAAACCACTGTGTTGAAAAAACGCTTCATGAAAATCTGAGGCAAACCCCTGATCATAAATTCGATTGAGATTCCGCTGCAAAATGGAAGGCTGAAAGGCATCGTTCATTGCTTGTCTCCTGATCACTTGCAAAAAAAGGCGAAACAGCCCCCGCAGAGGCTGTTTGAAACAAAGATTTGAATTAATGGGTGGCTTTATCGTAGATCGCGCCACCGACCCAACCGGCGACCCCGGCAGTCACAGCAGAAGAAACCAAAGCGGTCGGCAGAGATTTGCCCTTATAGAGGTCGTAGGCCAGATTGCTGGCACCCGCCAGCGCTGCGGTTCCCAATTGCGCCTGGGTCTTGTTTTTTGCCACAGAAACCACAGCACCATTGACGATGCCACTTAAAGCACCTTGTGCGGCACCAATTCCAGCACCCACAGCAGCGCCACCGAGAACACCTACCGCCAGGCTGCCCCATGCCAGTTTGGGATCATTGAGGGGGGCCCCCATGGTAAAGGCAAAGACCAAGAGGGGAACACCCAAGCCACCAGCTACAGCGCCACCAATCGCTCCAGTTTGTGCGCCCAATTTAGATTGAAATTTTAGGCCTTCTTTAACAGATTCACCCAATTTAGGTTGTTTTGAAACAGAAAGAGAATCTGAGGCCATGCTTTGTGTTTGCGGTTCAGCAGGTTTGACTTGGGCCTGAGTGGC
>PFGG01000073.1:90813-98259 GCA_002783405.1 bacterium (Candidatus Blackallbacteria) CG13_big_fil_rev_8_21_14_2_50_49_14
TTGGGTTTGGGGAGCCAGTATTTGTGCACTTGAATTAACTGCTGTAATCGTCATTTTTCATTTCCTCTTTAAATTTTCACTTGGTTTAGATAATACTCTTATCAGGTTTATCCCCCAATTTCTTTCTTATCTCTAATTTATCTAAGAATTAAGGAATGGTTAAATTTAACCATTCCTTTATTTTCTTAATCTCTCTTTTCTGCGAAAATCTGGTTCTCAAACCCTTTAAATTCGCCAATAAAGCCCTTGATCCCGCTGCATCAGACCAGTCATGATAAACTCCCGGCGCAAGGTAGCTGAATCCCAATGATACTGAAGCAAAAATGCATTGATCTCTTTTTCAGGATAGCGTTTTTCCCAGGCCAACTGTTCGACCAACCAGCGCAAAATAACTTCCCGCTTCTTACGCGTCGAAGGAATCTTGGTAAGTTTGCCCTCCTGCAGATAGTCCTTCAGAATTTTCTGTTCCCAGAGATCGGTGGCCTGCTCGGGTTCGGGAGCCGCAATTTTTTCGAGTGAAAGCACATCTTTGCTCAAACGGTGCAAAGATGAAGCCTCTAACTGGTAATAATGGTTGTTCCCCTCGCGCCGCATTTTGACCAACCCCAGCTCTTTGAGCCGGGCCAAATGATGCGAAACCGTGGGTTCTCTGACCTTTAAGCGGGTGGCCAATTCTTCCACACTGTACTCGCGCTCGGCCAGCATACCGATCAGTTTCAGCCGGTTTTCATCTGCCAGGGTTTTAAAAAATACGAGCAATTGCTCAAACAATACCTGATCCATGGATCGTTCTCCCTTTAAACAAGTAAATAGTGATGGCTTCAAATTCTATTTTGAAGATCATCTAATTAGATATATATCAAATAAGAATTAGACCTGTCAAGCGAACAGGCCACAGAGCGGGATCGTTTTAGGGGTTTACAAGCAGATTGACAACTTCATTGCGCAACTGTACAGGATCGAAAGGCTTGAGCAAATAGCCATTGGCACGGTATTTGACTGCCTTCCGCACAGAAAGCTCAGAATTATCAGCTGTCAGCATCAAAACAGGAATATGACTGGTATCTGGCATTTCGCGTAAGTTACCCAAGACCTCGACGCCCTTGAGATCGGGCATATCATTGTCGAGCACAATTAAATGGGGCTTATAGGTAATCGCCAGGCGCAAACCTTCGCGCGGCTGAGAAGTTTGAAGTAGACTTCCAACAATTTTTGAAAGCACCAATTTCAACAGATTGAGAATATCCGGATCATCATCGATCGTCAGAACACGAAGTTCCTTAAACAGGATACCCTCAGTCTGTTGGCACATGAAGTTGCTTAATCAAGCCGCTCAATCGTTAGCAATTGAGGTGGCGTGGCATCAGCGGGATAAATCAAGCTGAGTTTAACATCATAGCGACGGCCCGGTGGAATGGTCAGAAGCGCCATCGGAGGCGCTTCTTCACCCTGGCGTAAAACCAGATGCACGATCTGATCTTGCTGTTGTTGGTATTCATCTACCCATTGCAGTCTGACACTGCCGCGAAAGACCACCTGTTGGCTGGGAGGATAGAGATAGGTCAGGGTCGCATTGGAAGCAGGGCCGCTGATATTCGCAGGAGAACTTAAGCGCAAAGCGTAATTCCGAAAAAAGGGATCAGGGTTATTAAAGGGCAAGGCCAGTTCATAGTGCACGCCATAATTGCCATGGGCCTGGTAAGCCGTATCCGGATAGCGCGCTAAAAGATTGGCACTCTGATTCTGCTCTGTTCCCATCCGTTTCAAATAGGTAGAAGCGATTGGGTAAGCGCTGATCGCACCAGGAGCGGGCATTTCCAAAATCGAAATGCGATCAAAAAGTTTGCCTGACCAGAGATTTCCCTGCTGAATACCTGCCACACGCCCATAGCGAAAGGCTCCCGTTGGCGGGGGATCCATGGGGTGATAGGGAGTGGGCTCCTGCTCACGCACACCGGCCAGCACGCGTTGGTTCAAAATTTCGCGGTAATCATCCAAACTGGGGGCTTCGCTTGCACCATTGGCAAATTTAGCCACCTGAGAAAGATAAACCGGGCCATCGCTGTGAAAATGCATCAGGGTTGAGCGACCATTGATCGGCGGCAAAATCGCCACATCCGTAGGGATCGGCAAACTGGAAAGCAAAACTGTTGAGCGGGCCGGTATTTCAATTTTTAGAGGTGAAAATTGAGATTTACCGGCCACCAGTTCGGTTGCCACCCGGTCACCTGGCCCGGCATAAATTTTGGCGTCGGGATTGGCTTGAACGGGGGGCAAGGAGGCAAACAGCGCATCGGGCTGGCTCAAATAGCTGGCCCCAGATTTCAACTCAATCGTCACAGGGGTATCCTGCTGATTACTGGCCAATAATCCCAAATAAAGCAAACGCTCACCGGGTTGGTTGTCTTTGGCGATATGGTGCGAGAAAACAGAGAAATTCCCTTGAAAGGCAAAATTCAAAAAGGGGGTTTTACTGCCTTCTGGGCCGGGCAGACTCGAAAGCAGGATGCCTTCTTCCTGCACAATTTCAGGACTGTTGCTGTTAAAAACAGGGGTTTGATTCAGGCCGCCTGGGAGCTTAAACAGCTTGACCTGGCGTTGGGTTTCTACGGGTGGCGGAGCAGCCAGAACAGAGACAGGGGTCAGGGCCAGACTCATTGCCAGAGTCGTCAGAGTTGCAAGTGCAGATCGTGTAAATTGGGCCATCGTTACGTCCATCCTTCGTTCTACCATTGGGCTACAGACAAAATTTTAGAAAAATATTGCGAAAATCGAGAAAAAGAGCATAAAAACAACACTCAAAATTAAGCAGGAAAACCAGAAATTCAAAGCCAAATCAAAGATAAATGCCAAATCATCGATTTGAATGTAAAATTTACAGACAAAGGCCAAAAGAATACTTTCAAAGGCATAAAAAAACAAGGAAGAAAAGAAACCCAGATCCAGAAACAAGCCAGCAAACAGAACAATCGCTGGCAGTAAAAAAAGAAAGACAGGCCAGATTTCTGCCTGTTTCTGTTCGTTAAATACCACCGCGTCCTGCGCTTGCGGGCCTTTGCCAAAGCTGTCCACGGGAAAGATCAAATAATAAAGCAATCCCCGCCCACTGGTGCTTCCGTAGCCAAAATCTGTTCCATAATCCATGTCTTTAATTATACACCGTCTGCCTGAATTTCCAATCTGGGGCCAGAAGCCAAGCCTCACCTTTTTTACCCCCCGCAGAAAAATGTTAAACTAACAAAAACATCAACCAAAGCGAAAACCTATGAGCGAACATTCTGCAGAAGAAATTCAACCAGGAATTCGACGGATTGGCGATATCGTTCTCAAATATCGCCTGCGCAAAGATTTAACACAAAAAAAACTGGCGGATCTGATCAAACGCAACCGCAATGTCATTACCCTGCTCGAACAGGGACGCCGCATGCCAGGGCCAGAAGATCTTTCTTCACTGGCGGATATTCTGGATCTGCATGATGATCCCGACTGGCGGGTGGTTACCCACGATCATTATTTAAGCGCCATCGCCTTTGAAACCGTTCTGGGAGAAATGATCGGCAAAGCCCTCAATCTTGAAACCCTGGATCCTCTCTCCCAGGGCATGCTGATTGAAGCGGTTACCGAATATGTTCAGGATCAGGGCGCGCATATGTCGCTGATTCAGGCCCATGCACATTTCAATTCAATTTTGACCTTTTACGGTGAGCGCAATATTTCGCTGGCTTTTTACCGCCATTTTCTCGGCCAGACAAGTTTTGCCTCGGTTGAACAGTTTGAACACCAGGTGCGGGAACTGCAAAAAACGGCGATTCGGATCTACGGTTCCTTCCGCAAGGCCTATAAAACCCTGTCTATCTGTTCTGAGAGCGAATTACAGGAACATCTCAAGCCCCTTGAGAAAATCGACCGCTCACTGTATACTCAACGCCGCCCCTTTGAAACCATTCACCCGATCGCACGTGAACGTCTCGACGATCTGGGCTATATTTCTGCCGAACGGGTGCGCCGCCAGAACCGGGAACGCCATGAACTGCACAGCAAACTGAATGAACTGGCCGAATGGATCGAAAACGATAAAGAGGGCAGCATGTTGGGGTTTTCGGCCAAGAAAACCCACCGGATTCAAGCCTTGCTGCGTAAATTTGACTCTGATCTGGAAATTGAAGAAACCCTGTTTAATCGCGTCGACCCTGAAGAAATCCGCCGGGAAGCAGCACGCATGGCGCCAGAAGATGAAGATTTGGCCCGAATTGAAGAAACCCAGGAAACTGGCCAGAAAAATCTCTCGGCCTATTTGACAGAACCGTATATGGACGTTTATATCGCCACCTCGATGCGCGAACGGGCAGATTTTATTTCCGTGAATACCTTTGTTGAAACCATTTTCAAAGACCCGCGCATCGCTCCGCTTCACCTGCGCTATTTTAACCCCACCCTCTCGTGGATTGCGGATCGGGTCGCCAAAGGGCTGGTGGAAGCGCTGATGCTGAAACGGGCCAGTCTGACCATTTATATGGCCCAAAAAGGCGATACCTTTGGCAAAGATTCAGAAGCCTCGGTTGCCTTGGGGCAAGGCAAACCTGTGATTGTCTATGTACCCAGACTGTATTCTGAAAAATCTCAGATTGACAGTGAAAGTCTCATGAAAATGCACGAGCATGGCCTGAGGCTGCTGATGCAGGAATTGAATCTGGAAGCCGATGAAGACCTCGACCGCCAGGGCATGGTAGCCAAAGTGCTCAGTGCCCAACTGCATCAATTGCCCCCCCAGGCGCTGACCGATCTGGTACTCAGTCATTGGGCCGATTTTGATCTTTATGGCGAGATCAAAGACCTCAATGCCGATCAGAAACAGCTGGCCAGCAACTGGCTGGACGAATTGACCCTCAAGGCCCGAACAGGCACTCCCCCACTGCCACCTGAGCAGATTCGCGCCACCTTGATAGAAAAGCTGGTGCATGTCGCACTCTTCTTTGAACGGCGGGCCTTTACCTTTAAAGAGGTGCATCCGCTGGCTTTGCAGGTCATTCTGTCTTCCGGGGTGCTGAATGGAATTCTGGTGGTACGCTCAGCAGAGGCCTGTACCCGCATGCTGGAACAAATTCTGACCAATACCCTTGAAACCGAACTGAAAGTAGAGCCCGAAAACTATCGTCTGATTGAAAAGCACACAGGCAGCACGCTGCGCGTGATTTCAAAGAACCGTTTGCTGACCAATGCCTTCTGGACACAGTATTTTGCTTGAGTGTCAATCTGTATGCGCTGATACGTTGTATCTTGAACAAAGAAGAACGCTATGCTTTGCCCGGAACCCTGAATCAACTTTCACGAAATGCGAATGATTGGGCCTGATTTGCGTGTCCCCCTCCAGAACCCATGAATAACACAATTTTGAAAGTCTCATTCAAGAAGGTAGCTTATAGATCAATGGCCCCAATCATATGCCCCTTATTCCCCGTCAAGATTGTCTTGAGATGGTATCTGGCTGAGCCTATTCAAGGTTCTTTACTTCAGATAAGCGTATCAAAGAGTTCGTTCGTATTTGCCTTAGCCCTCTCAATCGAACGAGGTTGTCGTAAAACTTTCTTTATGTCGGAGAGTGGTACAACTCAGTTTAATTACAAACAAGTTGAGAAGATGATTTCAAACGCTGAGCTTACCGAAACGGAATTAAGCCAACGACTGACTGAAGTTTACGAGCATGATGTATATACATTGCACATCACAGAGCCACCTAAATGAGACCGAGAAAGTAGTTAAAGAGCCGTTCTTGGAGATATTTTTCGAATCATATTGTGGATTTTATCTGCAACATAAAGATTGCCACTCTCATCAAAAGTGAGCCCCCAAGGTTGTGTAAAGTATGTAAGATCTCCTCGACATTCTTCTGAGGGGCCACACTGACGCGAAGTCCCAGAAAGACTTTGCCATGACTTCCTATCTGGAGCTAAGCGATAGACTTGATTTTTCGAAGAATCTGAAATATACAAAGCATCTTCACTATCTATCGCTATTCCTGTTGGCGAGCTAAGAATCAAAGATTGCTCCCTTGGGTTTGTTAAGGATCTTGGTACGTTAACTGTAGAAACTTGGCCCTTAGGCGTGATTTTTCGGAGACTGCTGTTTGAAAAGTCTGCTACATATAACTCTCCTTGGGGGTTGATGGCTATCCCCATGGGACTATAAAAACGAGCTTCTGTACCTTGACCGTCTTTATTACCAAATTCGCCATTTTCTGAACCCGCAAAAGTTGTCAAAATTCCGTTTTCAAGTTTTCGGATACAGTTGTTGCCTGTATCTGATATATATATAATTCCGTTTTCAGCAATCACTATTCCTTGGGGTTTATTGAGAACTACGGATTGCCCTTCAGCTTTTAAAACAACTGTTTTGGTTGTTAAGGTCTCTGATGGCAAATGGGTTGCAGAGTTGTCTTTATTGCTTGGAGCAAAATAAGGTATTTGTCTTGAAATAATGGGTGAACCTGAGGTGTTAGAATCCAAAACGATGATGAGGCTATTACTCGCATCAAAGGTCAGGGGATACAGAAAAAAGAGTGTTCTTACAAATGAGGTTCGAGGTTCCTCATCTTGTACTCCAAACTTTCTTACATAGCCAAAAGTGGATATGTTCTGAAATTCAGAGGTCTTTAAGTTTATTCGCCCCAAGGTAAATTCTCTATATAAACTTCCAAAAGTAACATACAGCGAACCCTCTCTATCCATGGCCAACCAATATGGTTCCTCTATTGTTTGATTGACCTGAACAGGAGAAATTGTTACCCGATTTGCTTGCCTTAAATTAGTTTTTACATTTTTTGCATAGCCTAAAGGTTGAACGAGTTCAAAAACCTCCTTGCGATATGCGGGATCCAAGGTATTGTTCTGTGAACTACAAGAAGAGATCATCGTAATTACGATGGTTCCCCAAAATAATCTGAATTTTTTAGTCCGGGTCAAAAACTTTTCTATGTTCATGGAAAAATAACTCCGATTAAATTAGCTCAACATAGCCATGCTCCATTGTATTGAGTACAAAATCATCAGGAAAATCTTTCAGATTTTCCTGATGATTTCACTGCGACCCCGAATCGCTGCGGCCAGGACATGGCGGTCAATTTCATCCAAAAGACTCAGACTGGGAATCAAGTCATCATACCCTTCTATCAGAAAATCTGGGAAAAAGGTGTCCATGGTATGATAGATCCGCTTCAGACGCTCGGAATCGAGTTCCGGTCTTCTCAAAAGTAAATTCCGTACCCACTCGTCATGAATCTGCTGAGTCCATTTGGGTTGAAACAGCTCAGTTTCCGCCAGTGTCAGCAAAATATATCGCAGAAGGGCAGGGAAGAAAACGCAAGTATCAAAGAGAACCGAAAAGGCTTTAAAACCTCAAAGTTTTCCCACATCCAACAAAGCAGTCTTGATTGTCGCCAAAGGCAAAACC